>JBLGCB010000259.1:0-9688 GCA_047617105.1 Phenylobacterium sp.
CATATTATCCTGTTGCTATATTTTTGTTTATGCCTGGTAACTGTTCAGAGCACTTATCTTTTGCACCATAACGGCGTTATTTTCGTACTCAAACAGTTACATATGACCTATATGCGCCTATTTTCCGTGCAAAAATGCCTTGTTCTGAAGCAAAATCTAATCACGCTGAACAGTTCACACCTTTTTAGTATAGCGGTTCGAAGCTTAGCTGCAACTTTTGTCAGGCGGCTTGCTCTTGCGGGAATCGGATGACTTTGGGGGGTTCCATTTGCTCTGCACACCAGGTATCGAAAGCTGCTTGTAAGTTGATCCACACGGCGACATTGCTGTCTGTTGCCTCAGCAATACGACGTGCCAGGTTTTGGGTGCAAGGAGTAGAGCCGTTGCAAAATTTGCTCATGGTGGTGCGTGATACGCCTAAATAGTCAGCTGATTGTTTAATTGATAAGCCTAATTTGTCTAACACCCTGCGTTTGAAGATTAAACCCGGATGGGTGGGTTTTCTGGTTCGTTGTTCAGTCATAGTGTTGTGCCTTTGTGTCGGAAGCTTTTTATCGCCATGTGTTAAGTCCTTCATTACGTTTAGTGTAAACTTGTGGTTTACGAATGTCTATTTTTTATTGTTTTTCTCAGCAGTAAACCGTTTATAGGATAACAATAACCAATTGGGATACAGTTGATCATATCATCCTAGTGGTGCCAAAATGGTATAAATATTCCTTATTGCAGTTATTTGTATGACGTTCGAATTTAACAATAGATGACTTTTCAATTTTTGCCAATTCAGCCTTCGCTAGTCTGCGAGCTGCCGTATAAAGATGCTTGGTCTGCGGGGGAATTAACGATATCTACTCAAAACTGATTTTTAATATTCAATTATGAATTATTCCTACCTATACTTTCGATGACAGCCTTATTTGGAGAGCAAAACGTGATGGATTTTCCACCGATATCAAGCGATAACGACGATTACGCCAGATTGTGTTTTTTTGTTGAAATTGCCAAAACCATTTCACGTTCAAAGAGCATTGAAGAAACCCTCGATAAAGTGATGGAGCAAATTGGGTCTATTTTTAATCCTAAACATTGGTCTTTATTGCTCAAAGAGCCAGACAGTAATGATTTAAAGTTTGTCATTGCTGCCGGTCCAAATGCTGAAAAACTCAATAACACCGTTTTAACCCAAGGCGAAGGTGTTGCTGGTTGGATTGTTGAGCACAGCACCCCGGTGATTATCGAAGATGTATCAACAGACCCGCGATTTTCTGGGCGAATGGATGAATATACCGGTTTTGTGACTAAATCAATTATTGGCGTGCCGCTGCACAGTGGAGAACAAATCTTTGGCGTGATTGAACTTATCAATAAAACCAATGGCGAAGCATTTGAACCTTATGAGTTAAAAATACTAAGCAGCATCGCCGACTTTGCCGCTATCGCCATCGAAAAATGTTATTACTGCAATGCGCTGAAAAAACTCGCCAGTGAAGATCCACTCACAGGTTTGTACAACCGAGGTAGCTTCGAGAATATGCTTAACTGCGAACTCGAGAACAATCGACGTTATAAAACCCCTCTGTCTTTACTCATGCTCGATGTCGATGATTTTAAACACGTCAATGATACCTTTGGTCACCCAGCAGGTGATGATGTGTTAAGAATGTTGGCCAGCATTATGAAAGCGGCAGTACGAATCGTCGATAAACCTTGCCGTTACGGCGGCGATGAGTTTGTGATTATTTTGCCCAATACTCATGGCAACGAATCGGTGCAAATTCGCGACCGTATTCAAGATATGATTGTTGCCCAAAACCGTAAAAAGCAGATCCCTGAATTTCATGTCAGCATTGGTTTGCATGAGTTATGTGACGATGATAATTCGAGTATTTTGGCGCTGTTAGATGATGACTTGTATCGTGAGAAAGAGAAGAAGGAGCAGTTTTATATTGATAACTTGGGGGCCAATTTAGCGAATATGCTTGATGAAGAAAGGGGCAATAAATAAGGGGGCGGGGGTTGTGGGAGCGGCGTCCCGCCGCGAATCTTGAATCATAGATTCCCGGCGGGACGCCAGTCCCACCTACCAACCCACCAACCAATTAGCGCATAGTAACAAACTACCGCCACACGTCGATTCTGAAAATTATCTGTAATACCAAGTAAATAAAGGGGCAGGGCCGCTTTCCAGAAAAAGCACTCCGCTACACGATTTATTCTAAAAACAGTGGTTTTTGCACCGTTTTCCAGAATCTGATAATACTAAAATCATCTTTTGTGAGTGCTATAGTGCTTAGCGTTAAAGTGAATCATCACAACCCCCGTTGCTCTCGAAACCTTAACCTGTCCTGCTCAATATGAGCCAGGTACGCGATGACCACCGGGTCATCAGCCCAGGGTGATAATGCCACACGCGTAAAAGCGATATCATCCATCCAAAAAGCATGATCAGATTTAAATAATGTCATAAACTTGTCTTGCTGATTACCCTGCTGATGGTCTTGTTGATGCGCTTGTTGATTACCTTGTTGATTGTCGTCTGGTAATTGGCACGACGCACCACAATGAAACTTGGCAATCAGATAATAATTGCCCAGCCCCCAAAACTTAAAAGAATGCGGATTTTCTTGATAATAGATGCTGAGCTTGTCGAACAGCTTCTTACCGGTCATCTGACTCTGGAACACCTGTGAACTGTGGTGTTGCAGCATCATCAAAGCAATCGCTTCTTGAGCGTTAATCAGGCTGATGGGGAACGTATCTACGGTAGACAAATAATCAGTCAGTATTTGAGGGTTGTGTACTTGTTTTGACTGAATAATCAATGCTGCGGCCAAAATGTGCACGGTATTCGTGCGTTTTGTCATCGCTGTGTATGATGAATGTTCACTGGCTTTAAAGTTAGGGGTAATGCCATATAAAAGATCAAAAAACGACATCTGCCAGTGCCAAAAGCCCTCATCTGTTATCAACTTTTCACTCGAAACCGTTGCATCAAAGGCACCCGTGAGCAGCGTCAACCAATAATAATCATTTAAACGTGATTGAGTCGAAGATTGACGGGCAAGAAATTGAGTGGCATTAAATATCATGTCGTGACGCACCGCAAATAAATAGAGGTTTTTATTAATGGCTTTGTTTATTAGTCCTGCGCTCACATTGGCCTTAACATCCATCAGTGCCTCAAGCGGTGTTGATTGTAAACACGCCTTAAGGATAGTGTTAATGACCGCTAATCGATGCGGGGTGAAAACACCGGTGGGTATGTCTGCAACAAAAGTTTGAATATCCTCACAGGGACGCTTTGCTTTGATCATCAATATCATTGCTGTGCGATAGGCACTTTTTTGGCCGGGGTGGTGACGCAAAATAAGCGCAGTGAAGCTAAAAGCCTGTTCACGTAAACCCGGATCGGCAATATGATAGTAATTCAGTGTTTTTAAGGCATCTAAATTAGTCGGGTCAAGCGCCAACGCCTGCTTCGCCAGCTTTACAGCGCTTTGGAGTAAATCATTGCTATTTTCTTTTGAGCTGAAGGCTGAAAAATGATAGGTCCAAGCCAGCAAACCAATGATCTCGGGGGTGTTTTCAAAGCGCTGATTCAGTGACTGTAAGCTCTCTAAGGCTTGTTTGATGGATGTGCGAGAACCCTCCATTTGTTGCGCACGCGCAATGACCAACTGTTCAACCGACAAAGGGTCAAGCCTGGCCAGAACACTCAAATCACGCTGTCTTTATGGACCAACGACAACTTTAATACCGCAGCAACCTGTTCACTGATTTGGCGCTGAATGGAGAACACATCTTTTACGGTTCTGTCAAAGTTGGTAGAAAACAGATAAGCCCCTGAACGGGTTTGTAGCAGACGCACCATAATACGTAACTTGTTGCCATCTTTTCTGACGCTGCCCTGTAGCAGGTAGTTTGGCTCAGGTTTGGTAGTATGACTGACCACCAAAATTTTTGGGATTTTGGTTAAACTGTTGACGACCTCTTCGCCGAGTCCGTCGATAAAAAGTTGCTGGCTCGGGTCATCACTCATATTGATAAAGGGCTGCACCGCAATATTGATGGTTGACGCTTGGTTTAAGGTATTGTTTAAGGGGTTGTCTAAAGTGCTGTGAGTGGATTGGACACCTAATTGGTAGGTGGCAATGACAATTATCACCCCTACAACCAATAAAGCGGCTTACTGTTGGCTGCATCCATTGCATCAATACTAGGCGTTGCCCCTCAAGCGTTTGCCCAGTATGTGCCTGGTGCGGTAAACGATCATGTGCCGTTGGGGACGGCTTATAATCGTTTCAGTGGAAAATTCCTTAATTTTCAAACGATTAAAGGTGAAATCAAGGAAGATGGTTGTGTCGACTCCAGCGTATTAAGCACGCAAGACCTGACCTTTCGCCAACTCAACAGTCGCCTTAGTGGTGAGTTGTTGGTCAAATTAGACTTTCCGTCAGTACAAGCCAATGCGGGTGGCAATATTGCGTTGGAGTCTGCCAGTGATGATTATTCCAGTAACTGGGTCTATTCGGTGATCAACAAATCCAAGTCACATGTGCTCAGAGGCATTGATAATGCGGCCAGTCCGGTATTGTCAGCGGCTGGCTCTGCCATCGCCGCCGATTATGCCAGCGGTAATATCAACAATACTGAACTGCTTAAAGCCGTCGGTACTGATTATGTCAGTGAAATTGAATACGGCAGCCAGTTGTTTGTCAGCATGAAAATGGATTTTCTTAATTCAACCGACAAACAAAATATTGGCGGTTATGTCAGCATAGATACCACCAGTGGTGTGGTGTCGGTTGATGGCTCAGTCAATGTGTTATCTGAAGAAGTTAAAAGCTCGGTGAAGATCACCGTCAGTGCACACCAGTTTGGTGGCGATCCGCTGGGGTTATTGACCATTTTGCCAAGTAACATTCTGTCGTGTGACTTGACTAACGCGGCGGCCTGTTTAGACCTGTTTTCAAACGCGGTCAACTACGGTAAAGGAGCGGGCAGTTGGGTTGGCAACGGCTTTAAAGATCAGGTGATCAATCTGGCAGATGCCAACGTTATTGGCTATCAAACGTCACCTTATGATGGTGGCACAGCAGATATGTATTCATTGGTGCCGGCCACTTATTCGGCGAGCAATAACGATGCCATCATTGAACAGCTCGAAACTGAATATGCGCAAGAGCTTGAAACTCGCAACCGGGCACAGTCAGCGCTGAAATATTATGCCAGCCATCGCAGTAGTGCCCAGCGCATCGAGCTGGGGGCGATTAATCAAGCCACGACCAACAATGCCTATGCACTGGCATCATTGGCCGACAGATGCCGTGACAGTTACCTTGGTACTGATTGCGCCAACCTGATCGCAGCCAATTGCCCGGTCAGCGGCACCAGCAGAACCTGTCTTGAGAGCTATGATATCAGCGTATTTGATATACCGGCTATTCCACCACCATCTGGGCTGGAGTTGGCCTGGGCTAACTCCGAAAATGCAAGGGTTAAATTGAAAAACAAGGGTTTTCAATGCACCAAAATATACGAGGCTGCTGACCCGTGGACCTGCAATGACAACTACCTTTGTGCTGATGCTGACATTGGTATGGTGTGGCATCCTGCTGGACCCGTCGCCAATATGACTTGTACACTGGTCAATGAGCCAGCTGACCCGCACGCTTGGAGTGATAACTACTTGTGTCTGCCGACAACTTCAAACTATGAGTTTGCATGGGCATATTGGATTGGCGCGAAGGATAACCTCACCAGTCAAGGTTATCAGTGTACTCAGATCCATGAGGCTCTTGACCCCAATTCGTGGGACGATAACTACTTGTGCCATCGTCAGAAGCTGTAAGCCTCGACGCGCCATGGATGGCAAACCCTCGAAAAACAGTTTATGCAACACCCTCCAAAGAGAATTCTTATGATAATAAAACGTTTCAAAGGGGGTTTTGCCCTCACCGTGCTTTACTTGTCGCTGTCGGCACTTTACTTGTCGCTGTCGGCACCAGCACTGGCAACGAGCCATATCAACCCGGCCATAGACAGCAGTGATTTGGGCAGCGGCATCAACAGTAGCACCGGTCAGTTGCAGGGTAACTGCATCAGCGGCGATCTGGTTGAAAAAGGCAACACCACGGTTAACCTGGGGTTGCAACATGCCACCACTGCCAGTCAGTCGATTGAAGAGATTGACGGCAGCGTTAGTGCCGATGTCAATCTTGGACTGTTCGCAGGTGGTGCCACAGTGACAATGCATACCCGACTGGAAGAAAACAACAATACTGCCTCGACGGTTTACCGGGTGCGTTATCGCGCTGGGACCCAAACCATTGAGAACCGCAATATGACTACGCTGGGCTTAAGTGTGCAAGGGCAGAGCGCGGCGCAAATTGGTGATGCTTGCGGCGATGAATTCATCGACAGCGTGACACTTGGCAGTGACTTGTATTTGGTTACCCAAATGCAGTTTTCTTCTACAGAGGATTATCAGAAGTACGTCACCAAGATCAAGGTTCGGGTGTTGTTTTGGTCGCGCACCGATACTATCACCACTGAAACCTATGATCTGGCTCAAGATGGGGTGTACTCGGTTCAGGCGATCTCAACCGTGCCTTTACCAGCAGCCATTACCGCGATATTGGGCGGGCAGGGCGAGAAATACTGTCACGTAGACAGCACTAACTTGCCTTTGTGCGTGACCGCTGCCAATGATGTGCTTGATTATCTGGTCGGCATCAACAGCACCTACCGCAGTTATCTCGACAATCCGGCCAAACTCACGGTGATTGGCTTTAACAGTATGCCCTACGACCAGGCCGGGCATTTTGCGCTTGCTTCAGACTCAATCAGTATAGACTCGGCATTAGAAGGGCTGCAAAACCAGTTGATGAGCGCATTGACTGATAACCGCCAAAAGCAAAATGTGGTCAAAGCCTATGGTGCTGTAGCGGGTCCTCAGCAGGCTGATTTTCACACATTGAACAACACGTTAACCGACAATATCAATGGATTGGAAACAGCGCTGGATAATTGCCGCAACAATCAGCTGCTGGCCAGTTGCCAAAGCGCCACAGACAGTGCGCTGGGGGCTTTGGTTGTGGTTGATATTGATATATAGGTCTCGGTGCCAGCATTGATCCAGCGCATAATGCATCAAACTGTTGAAGGGTTAATCAAATTATGATGAGCGTGGTGTGAAGGGTGATCCATAATTTGTCATTGAAAAATGTCGTTAGTAGTGACCCTTTAATGAAGCAATAACAAGTTCTTTTTCATTATTGCCTGGAGTTGTTACTTTATACACAATTCTATGCGCCTGATCGATTCTTCTGGACCACCAACCAGACTAATTGTGTTTTAGCGCTTCTGGCTGACCAATGCCTGCAAAAGGGTTACGCTCACTGTTCAATGGTAGGCGCAGGTTGGGCACATTTTAACGGCCATTTGAATACCGCTTGTGTAAACTTGCGCGAAAGACGGAAACTTTCCGCCTTTCACGCAATGCTGTTATTGAAAAGCCTTTTCTTGTTAACTGACTACGGTCATTGTAGGCTAACGTTAAGCATGAACGTGACAAACCGGATTGATATGCACATTGAGTGCTTTCATGACTTTTTGGATGGTTGACCATTGAGGTTGTGATTTACCCGAAAAGACTTTATACAAACTCTCTCTATTAAGATTGGCTTGTTTGGCCACTTTTGCTACGCCTTGTATCTTTGCCACATCACCTAAAGCGATAATAAAAACTTGCGGGTCAGAGTCTTCATAGGCATCATTTAAATATTGAGCAATATCTTCATCTGTTTTCAAAAAAACTGCCGGATCGTAAGCGCTTATTTCCATCATATTTTCCTATATTAATTTAACTATTTCTTTGGCTTGTTTGATATCTTTTTGTTGGCTGGATTTGTCACCACCACAGAGCAACAAAATGATCTCACCGCCTCTAATAGTGAAATAAAGTCGGTAACCCTTGCCAATAAAAATACGCATTTCGCTGATACCATCACCAACAGAGGCGATATCACCAAGGTTGCCATTTCTAGCGCGTGCTAATCGCAAAGCTATATTTTGCGCGGCTCTCTTATCCTTTAATTTACCGGCCCACTTATTAAAAATATCGGTTGTTTTTATTTCATATTTCATGAGTTGTATTGTAGCTGCTGAGCTACATAAATACAATTTATCAATTTAACCACTGTGTTTCTTGCTTCTTTATGCAATTTAGTAATTAATGTCAGATTTATAATGTAGATTCTGTGCACTCTCATCAATTGTGTTGGGTCTAATTTACTTTCAAAATTGGCCATCGTTTGCTCTGTGACTATGGTTTTTAGCTGGAGTTTGTTTTGACCCGAAACACTCAGGTTAACCTGTTGGTAGGGACCAACGTTTTGAATATAACGAAATATTCGGGGTCAGTGTGAAATTGTTTTAGGCACGCCATGAAGTTTTTATTCTTTATTAAATTCAAAGGGTTAAGAGGAAATGTGTTCCTGTAATTTATTTGACTCTGACCCTAATTATTCTGCTTCGGGCTTTTAGCTGTTTGATTGATTCAAAAATGTGATCATCTGTTCGTTATGAACACGGTAATAAACCTCTTCAACTGACAGCGTTAAATCGATGGCTTCAAAGGTAATCTCATCACCCAAAAAATAGTGACTGGGTCGCCAGTCATCGCGCTTTCTCGCCACTTCGATTTGGACAAAATCTTGTTCAATCAACACGTATTCGAGCAAACCGGGGATATTGATATAGGATAACCGTTTGGAGGTTTGGTCAATGCGACGTGTAGATTGCGATAATACTTCAACAATGATCACCGGTGTTGTTGATAAATTGGACTCTGATTCATCAAAGTCACAATCGACACTGACATCTGGGTAATAGAAATTGGCACCAGCTTTGACCATCATGTCTGAACCAAAGGGTTCGCATTCAGCCCCTTTGAGGTGATGACGAAATTCACTGTAAAGGTTACCTGCAATACGGTCGTGATTGGCACTGCCACCTGACATGGCATAAACTTCGCCATCTATCAGCTCATGTTTAACCTCGCTGATGCGTTCACCCGCCAAATACTCGTCTTCGCTTATCATGGTTTTTAATTTAGCTATGGACACAACAGTTACCTTCAATTGTCTTTGCGTTCTTTTGATTATGCGTTTATTTTCGCGGTTATTAAAGTGTTAGCGTGCAAAACACAGGCCTGTTTCTGATCTGCGGGGATCTTGAGCCGAAACAAACCTGATCATAGGCTGTCACGCCTGACACGCAATAAAAAAGTCTTAAATAAGGAAACTTCCGTTCAATAAACAACGACCCAACAAACAACGAGACTTGCCCCCCCTGAATTTTAACCCCGGAGTTCCGAAACACTACATTTCGATGTATGGACTCCACCACCCCATTTGAGTATAGTAATGTCTGACATTTGGGGTCGGTGTGAGGTTGTTTTAGGCACACCCTGAAGTTTTTATTCTTTCTTAAATTCAAAGGGTTAAAAGCCAAAATCGTTCCTGTAATTTATTTTACTCTGACTCTAATTATCATGAAAATGTGTTAATGCAAGACCTGACTACAAACCCCTAGACTTCCTGAATCTTAACCTGTCCTGCTCAACACGGGCTAGGTATTCCACTACCACAGGGTCATTGGCCCATGGTGCTAATGCCAATTGAAC
>JBLGCB010000260.1:0-9552 GCA_047617105.1 Phenylobacterium sp.
CCAACCGGGGCCTTGCCGACTTAGATCCGCTCACTGACACCATTAAAAATTACGATGTGACCGATGGTTTGCAAAGCAACGAATTTAATACTGGCTCGTATTTTCAAAGTGCCAGCGGCGAACTGTTTTTTGGCGGCATCAACGGCTTTAACCGCTTTTATCCAGACAATATCCACAGCAATAACCTTATGCCTGCCCCAGTATTGACCGACTTTTTGCTCGCCAATCAATCAGTGCCCATTGCCACAGGTCAAAGCAGCTACAGTTCCAACAACGCGACCAACAACACATCCACCCGTTTCACCCTAACCAAAGCCATCAATGCCTTAAACCAGTTAACCCTCAACTACCGACAAAACCTGATGTCGTTTGAATTTGCCGCATTAAATTTTACCAATGGGATGAAAAGCCGTTATGCCTATCAACTCGAGGGCTGGGATGAAGATTGGATTTTCACCGATGCCAAAAACAGGCGCGCCACCTACACCAATATTCCGCCCGGTGAATACACCTTACACATCAAAGCGGGCAGCCCCAATGGCGACTGGAATGAACAACTCAAATCATTAAAAATCATCCTATTACCGCCACCATGGAAAACCTGGTGGGCCTACTCAATTTATGCCTTTTTGTTAAGTTGTGTGCTGTTTGCTTTTGTTTGGTTACTGGTTAAAAAAGCCCGAGATGAACATGCGCTAAACATTGAGTTAGAACATAAAGTGGCCGAACGTACCACCCAGCTGGTGGAAAAAAACCGTGAAATTGTCACCACCCAACAACAACTGATTCATGCCGAAAAAATGGCCTCGCTGGGATTATTAACCGCAGGTGTGGCCCACGAAATCAATAACCCCACCAACTTTGTCCAGGTCAGTGCGCAAAACCTCGAAGTGGGTTTATCACGCTTTCAGCAGTTTTTATTTGAACTGGTTAATGACAAGTCTGACGAAAGCATTCGAGAAAGTTTCAGAACCCGGCTCAAACCGCTCTATACCCAGCTGTCGACCATTCAAGATGGTGCCGAACGAATTCAGAGCATCGTCCAAGATTTACGGGTCTTTACCCAACTCGACTTGGCCGAACAAAAAACCGTTAGAGTCACCCATTTACTGCAATCGACGGTTAACCTAGTACAAACCAAATACCTTAAGGTAACCAAAATCATCACCAATTTTGAGGCGACCCCTGAGTTATATTGCAGCCCAGCCCAGCTTAATCAGGTGTTTATGAACCTAATTGTCAATGCCTGCGACACCATTAAACTTAAACAAAAACAAGGAGAAAAAAGCGGCCAGAAAAAAGGCCAAGGCGAAATCATCATCAGCTGCCGTTTGCTGGAACAAGAACAAGTCGCCAACAATCCAGCACAACAACACATCGAAATCTCGATTCAGGACAATGGTTGTGGCATGACCGACGAAACCAAAAACAAGTTATTCGAACCATTCTTTACCACCAAAGACGTCGGTGAAGGCACCGGATTGGGGTTATCGATTGCCTTTGGCATCGTGCAAAAACATGGTGGCGAGTTGAAGGTGAGAACCAAGGTCGGGGTTGGCAGTGAGTTTTTATTGCGCTTGCCGCTTTAACTACGCCGCTTTAACTAAGCCGTTTTAAATAAGCCACCTTCTGTCGGCTCACGGGCAAAGTGGTGCCATCAGCGAGGCTCACTTCATATTTACTGCCGGGGTAACTGTTAATCGCTTTGATGGTTCGGCTGTCGAGCAAATAAGATTTGTGAATACGGACAAAAGTTTGTGGCAAACACGCCAGCAATTTTTCGAGGTTTTTGTCATGCAATAACACCTGACCATCGAGCATATGTAACTCGGCATAACTGCCCGCCCCTTTGATATATTGAATCTCAGCCACCACCACTTTACACAATTGCGATGCCCGCTTAACCCATAAATAACGGGCCCCCGCGCCTGCGGTACGGTTTTGCTGCACTCGCTCAATCGCCTGGGTTAAACGCGCCAAATCAAAAGGTTTGGCGACAAAGTCCAGCACGCCATATTCAAACGCTTTTAAGGCTTCTTGGGTATTGGCCGAAATAATCACCGTACTGAAACTTTGCGCCACCACCCGAGATAACAGGGTAAAACCACTTTGACCATGCAAATTCAAATCTAGTAATACCAGGTCGATATCCCGCGTCTGCAAGATGGTTTCTGCATCGTCGAGGTCTTGAGCATAGCTAAAATGATAATCTTGATTGGCCAGAATTTGCCCCACCAAGGCTTCAATATGACGGGCGATCACCCGCTCGTCTTCAACACATAAAATATTCAATTGTGCGCTCCTATTACCACGGGGAAATCAATCGTCGTTAACCAGTTGTCTCCTGACGCCACAGAATCAAACGTCCAGTCGCCGGGCCAAACCTCTTCTAAGCGGGCCTGAATATATTGGGTGCCTGTGCCTGAGGCAATATGGTCAGACGAGTCTTTCCCCTTCCCTTTACCCAAGCCTTTTCCCATGCCTTTAGAGACAGGCACAAACAACATCAATTGTGCCCGCTGATTGATTATCGTCAACTGCAAGGTAAACGTCACCAGTGATTGACGATAGCGATTATGCGACAAGGCATTTTCAAGCAAGGTATGCAATATACCCGGCGGTAACAGCAACTCACCTTGCGGGTCTGGTGCAGTTTTATTATTCAGCACCAACTCAAAGGTCTGATCTTGCCGAAACCCCATGATTTGCAAATGGCTACGGCACAATGCCAACTCTTGTGACAAAGGCACCTGAGTTAACGCCGACATATCCATTAATAAACGAAATTCGTCGGCCAGCGATTGAATCATTTGCTGGGCTGTGTCGACATTAATGCTGATCCAACTGGTCAGCGTGGTCAGGCTATTGAGGATAAAGTGGGGCTGAATATTCTTTTTCAGCAACTCGGTTTTTAACCGTTCAGAATGCAACAACGCAGTATCGCGCTGTTGTTGATGCAACTTATTCTGCACCGCCATCGAGGCCAAAATAAACAGCGTCATCAGCACAAAACCATAATAAAAGCTGGTATCAAGAAAAATCCACGGATTGCTTAAGCCGATGATAAAACTCAGGCCAATCCCCACAAACATTGGTGCGGCTCCCACCGCCTGCTGACGCCATGCCATCAGGCTTAATACCAGTGCCGCCAATAATCCCAGCAATAACACCACCGCTGAACGCAAATCATAACTGACAGACCAATTGATAAAAATCAGCAGCAATACGCTAACCATCAGCAACGGCTTTTTAAGTGGATACAACTTAAAATGCTGATAAACAAACCATGGCAAACTCAGCGCCACCAAGGTGGCAAAAGTTAAAATCAGCTGTAAGCGGATAATATGCCAGTCATAGGTATAACCAAACAGGCCCCGCCAAGTTTCGCCAATCAACATGCCGGCCACCCCGAGGCAAGTTAAACCAAAATACAAATAACTCCTTTGCTTAAGGTCGAGCAAGAAAATAAAGATAAAATAACCTGCCACCACCAAAGTACCACCGAGGGTGATCAGCGGCAGCAAAGCGGTGCCGGTATGCTGAGTATAAGTTTCACCGTATGGCCCCAGTTCAAAATCAAAACTTAACCCGGTGCGGGCCAAAAACGAATGATGGCGACTGATACGAATGGCCACCACATGTTGGCCTGGTTGATATAAATCGTGGGGCACCACCAGTAAACGGTCGATATCTCCCGCCACTTCGCTGGCCTTATCTGTACCAATGGTGCCATTACGGTCAATCAAACGATCATCCCAATAAATTTCGCTGCTGCCGACATGATGAAAAAATAACTGAGTGGTTTGATGCGAGGCGAGTTGATCGTTTACCGTCAGGTAAAAGCGGAACCAGTAGTTGGCAGCTTGTTCAGGTATTGACCCTGCTTGGTGTTCAAGCCAATCACGGTCGTCGAAATCAGCTTGCGCCCACAAGCTATTATCGCCTTGATGAACCTTCACCGCTTCGATGCTGTAATGGCGTTTATCGTCAGCAGCCGCATTGTTAGCAAACCCCAATATACATATAAGGGGTAATATCAAGCTTAATAAAAATCGAATCAAAAACAGTGTTCCTCTAGTATTGCGCGATGAAATGCGCCATTCACCACCCATTTGAGCCGTTGAACAGATGATTGCGTATTTTGCCCCCGCAATGGCATAACCTGCAAGCACTAATCTTTGACGCGAGAATAACATGAAAATTATCACCAACATGCTAACCTTTTTACTCTTTGTGCTTATCAGCATTTCGACAAATGCAGATGAAACCCCGGCCATCAGTGCAATCGGCCCCACCGACCAAGCCGAATTACTCGCTTTTATTGATCAATGGATCAGCAAAAACAACATTCCAAACAACCGCAAAAGCTCACCGGGTATCAGCATCTCGCTGGTACAAAATGGTCAGGTAATGCTGAGCAAAGGTTATGGCATTGGCAATATCGACACTAAAGAGGTGGTTACTGCCAATAGTGTGTTTCGTATTGCCTCAATATCCAAAGTATTTGTCGGACTGGCCGCGGCACAACTGGTCGAAAAAGGCCAACTGGATTTGGATAAAGATGTTAACCATTACCTAACAAAAAGCCTAAGCCAGAGCCTTGACCGATTTCAACTAAGCCACTTTGCCGCACCAGTGACTTTAAGGCATTTACTGTCCCATACCGCCGGTTTTGATGAGCAAGTCTGGTCAGATTTAACCATCGACCCCGACCAGCAACAAACCCTAGGTGAGCACCTGGCGCAAATGCTACCGCCACTGGTACGTGAGCCAGGGCGCATGTACAGTTATTCCAATTACGGTTATGCGCTGGCCGCTTATCTGGTTGAAATTGTCAGTGGTCAGTCTTTTACAGCGTATGTTGATCAGCATATTTTAAACCCACTGAACATGAACCACAGTGGATATATGCTGACCGAAGCTTTACGGCCCCACCTAGTGACGGGTTACCAAGGTGATGAGCCGCGGCCATATACCTATGTTCATCGCTACCCGGCAACGTCAATGATGACCTCGGCCAATGATATGGCCCGCTTTATGGCGGCCATGCTCAATACTGACTCTAACAAGCTATATGGTAAAAAAGCGGGCAAGCTTATCAGCACCGCGTTATATACCGCTGACCCGTCGATGCCCGGACAAACCGCGGGTTTTATGCAATGGAACCGTTGGGGGCAGACCATTTTACGCCACGATGGCGGCCACGTTGGCTTTAATGCCGAACTGATGTTATTTCCCAAGTTAAACAGTGGCTTTTTTATCAGCATCAATAACAAAAAAAGCAGCCTAGCCAGCGACTTAAAATACGCCCTGCTCTATCGCTATTACAAGCCAGCCAATCTTGAAACACTCACAGGCCCCTTTACTGCCATTAGCAACCATCAGGCCCTCGAAGGTGAATATACCAACAGCCGCCGCGCCCATGGCAATATCGCCAAAATGTTCAATCTGATCAAACCGGGTTTAACCATTCGCGCCAACGACAATGGCACTATCAACGCCTTTGGCAGCGACTTTGTCGAACAAAGCGAAGACTTATTCACTTATATCAAACGGCCAGATTTGAAGTTAAAAGTGGTCAGAAAAGCCGATGGCGAGGTCGATTTTATCGCCTTTGATTATGCTGGTTCTCCTCGTGCTTTTGAAAAACTCAGTGGGTTTCACAACGTATTTTTCCATCGTGTGGCTTTTTGCCTGACATTGGCGGTGATGTTGTTGGTCAGTCTTTATGCTCTATTTGGTCGAATGCGAACCAAGCTTCCGGTTGATAAATCAATCTCTTTGCTGGTGTTACCCAGTGGTTTAAATGTGCTTTTTGCCGTTCTCATCAGTATCAGGATGGCGACCATCGACAGCCTGTACGCCAGAATGGGCGACGTACCAGAGCTGTGGTTGATACTGTGTTTACCTTTGCTGGCGATTGCGCTGTTTTTGTTTGCGGTGGTGAAAGGTATAGTGAAAGGGTTAGTAAAGCGTCATCATGACGTTAGTTGGATTGGCAAAGCAGTGATACTGGCGAATTTGACATTTTTTATCGAGCTTTATTATTGGCAGTTGCTAGGGTTTCATTTTGTTTCTTGATGGCAGCAATAAGGAGTCTGCACTGATGCAGACTCCTTGCTAAACTAAAACCTCCACTTATCGGCCGTCCGTTTGCGCAGCCAAAGCAATCAACGCATCGATAGTCATTGATTCGCTAATTTTTTCCTTATTGTATGTCTCTAAGTTGATATACAACGTTCCATCAGCGTCTAACTTAAGCTGGCCAAAACCAGCTTCCAAATAAGTTTTAATGACGATATCCTGAGTGAAAAGCCAATACTTTGGCTCAGTAACCAATAAATGGGTAAACGCGCCAGAAGCAATAAAAGCCCCACCGCCATGACTTACCAAAGCCACGCCTCGCTGTTCAGGTAATTCAATACGAGCGTCAAAACGTCTGAAACTATTTTGTGTACTAAAGGTTTGATAGACCACAAAAACACTGATAACAAATATGGCCATGGTCAGTCGGTGCTTTTTAAACACTAAAAACAAACCGACGAAAAACAAAACCAAACTCAGGCAAGCATAAATAAAATCATAAACAGGAAAATTATTATACCAATACCAAAAAAATTCAACGTTATTGATAAGCAGCAAAATGGTTATAAATATGGGATGAAAGAGAAGTATTAGCCCAATGGTTTTTTTTAACATGATTACCTCAAGTTGGCCTCACTAAACAGTGATCAAAACGATAGCGGTGCCATTAACCTTTGAATAGGTTACAACATGGTCAGGATGATAATGAGGTCACAAGAAAAAGTAAACACTGCACAACAAAACATTTCCTAAGCAACTGATAATCAACTAAGCTTTCACCAAGACCATCAACACCATTAATGCCACCAACCAAAGAGAAAGACCCTAATGCAAAACTTTATCATCGAATTCAAGCAGGCTTTCTCGCCAGATTACTGCCAGCATTTAATTTCTAAGTTTGAACAAAGCCAACATAAACAACCCGGTCGTACTGGCGCAGGTATTGATAAAACCAAAAAAGACAGCGTTGATTTATTTTTATCATCAGCACCAGACTGGAAACAGGAGCGTAGTGATATTTCACAAGTCATACTCAAAGCGACCGTGCAATACGCCAAAATGTATCCTTTTATCCTTACCGGTGCCATTTCACCATCGATGCCAGACGCCAAAACCCAACAGCTTAGAACCATCACCCACGAAGACATCGCCAACATGAGCGACCAACAAATCCAGCAACTTATCGGCAGCATTTACACCATTGACGATATCAATATGCAGCGCTACACCAAAGGAGAAGGCGGTTATCATCACTGGCATTCAGAACACTATCCTCACCCCACCGACAAAAGCCAGCGCTCACTGCGCCGGGTGTTGTTATGGCTCATTTATCTGAATGATGTTGAAGAAGGCGGAGAAACTGAGTTTTTCTATCAAGATGCCAAAGTGCGTCCCAAACAGGGTTCTCTGGTGCTGGCCCCTTGTGGCTTTACCCACACCCATCGAGGCAGTATTCCGGTGTCTTCGGATAAATATGTGCTGGCTTCGTGGATTATGTATAACACTGCCGAGCAGATGTATGGCTAACAACTCACCACTGAGGGTTTTGGGGGATCTTATTGTCGGGGGGTGTTACTCCGTAACTTAATCTACTTCCAATTAAGGGATATAAGCGTTGTTCTTTGCGACTACCGCAGAGTCACAGAGCACGCAGAGGCAACACAGAGGAAAAGCATTTTTGGTGGGCTGATAACTATGAGTCTTATTATCATTAATTAAGAGTGTAAGGACTCTGTTCTTTAAGGTTGATGTTTTATTTTTGCGAATTCCCCCCAATTTTTTTTGTCCTTCTCTGCGTGTCCTCTGCGTACTCTGTGACTCTGTGGTAGTTGACAGGAACAAAGCCAACATAAATCAATACAACACCGTCCTCATAGCATCAACAAATCCCCCAGCACCCACAAAAAAAAGACTTCTATAGTTACACGGAAGAGAATAGCTTTTGCCCACCAAACCTTGAAAATCAATCATTTCACCCTCATCTAGTCAGTCACAAAGGAAAATTCAGTGACTGACAGAGGAAAGATATTGACCGATACCGCCAACACAGCCCAACCAGATAGCAACCAAAACAGCAGCAACAACGATACCCCAAAAGTCGAAGCCAAAACCCAAGCCTTTACCAGCTTACTGCCCATATTCGCCTTTATTAAACCCTATAAACTGGTCGTCGCTGGTGCCCTTTTCGCCTTGGCCATTTCGGCGGGCATTAATCTGTCGCTGGGTCAGGGCATCAAAATGGTCATTGATGATGGTTTTATTGCCGGTTCAGCAACCCAGTTAACCTCGGCCATCATGGTGTTGATTGCCTTGATTAGTGTGATGGCGGTGAGTACTTTTTGTCGTTTTTATCTGATGTCATGGCTGGGCGAACGGGTCAGTGCTGATATTCGTAAAGCGGTGTTTAATCAAATCGTTAAATTACATCCGAGTTATTTCGAAGAAAACCGCAGTGGCGAAATTATGTCGCGGCTGACCACAGATACCGCCTTGTTACAGTCGATTGTCGGCAGCTCTTTTTCGATGGCATTACGCAGTTCATTAATGTTGGTGGGCGGGCTGATCATGTTACTGGTGACCAATTTTAAACTGACTTTGGTGGTGGTGGCTTGTGTGCCCGTGGTGATGGTACCGATGCTGATTTTTGGCCGCCGGGTCAGAACCTTGGCCACTAACAGTCAGGATGCCATTGCCGATATCAGCACTTATGCCGGAGAAATCATTCACAATATTAAAGTGGTGCAAAGTTATACCCACGAAGCCCGCGAGCAACAAGCCTTTGGTGGTGAAGTCGAGAAAGCCTTTGTGGTCGCCAAAAAGCGCATTAAACAGCGCGCCTTTTTAATGGCTGGGGTGATATTTTTAATCTTCGGTGCCATTAGCGTGATGTTATGGATTGGCGGCATGGATGTGTTAAATGGCACGATGAGCGGCGGCGAACTTGGTGCGTTTGTGGTTTATGCCATTATCGTCGCAGCAGCAGTTGCCACTATCTCTGAGGTTTACGGCGAATTACAGCGGGCGGCTGGCTCTGCCACCCGTTTGCTCGAATTGCTTAAAATTCAAAGCGCAGTACAGAGTCCCGAGCAGCCACAAACGATGAAAGCCGATCAGCACAATGTGATCGAATTCGATAGCGTCGACTTTTATTATCCTTCGCGCCCTGATGTGCCTGCCCTCAGAGATATTAGTCTAGTTATCCCCAAAGGCAAAATAGTCGCTTTAGTGGGACCTTCCGGGGCCGGTAAAACCACCCTATTTGAATTGTTACAACGTTTTTATGACCCGCAAAATGGCCATATCAACTTTAATGACAGCAACATTACCCAACTCGACCTAACGGACTTGCGTGGGGCCATGGGTATGGTGCCGCAACAGCCGATATTGTTC
The DNA here is from genome assembly GCA_047617105.1 of Phenylobacterium sp. GTDB lineage: Bacteria > Pseudomonadota > Gammaproteobacteria > Enterobacterales > Alteromonadaceae > JABSOG01. The sequence goes on from JBLGCB010000260.1 coordinate 9,475, forward strand.
AGCTCTGATGTGTGGCATAACATTCGTTATGGTAACCCGCAAGCGAGCGATGAAGCGGTGATAGAAGCCGCCAAACGC
>JBLGCB010000261.1:0-9496 GCA_047617105.1 Phenylobacterium sp.
TCAATGTTATGCGAAGACGAAGTGATAATGGCAAAGCAAGATGCTAACTCTAAAGTAAGGTCGGGAGGGGCATTAGCTTAGACGTTTTGGTGCTAGGCCCTATTTGTTTGATATCAGTATTGAGCATGGTGGTGGAGCTTGCCCATTGATGTTGGAACAAACGGTGATTTTTGAACATAATATTGGTTCTTTGCGATTAACCTCTGAGTCTGTGGATGATGAGTCGGATGGTTTATGGCTTAGAAAACCCAGCGTCGATGAGCAAATTTCGGTGTCTTTTGATGTCATTGGCGTGTCATGTAAACCTTTAGGTTCGCCGCATAGCCGAAAACTCAAGCAGCTATTTAAGCAATACAAAGTGCCACCATGGGCGCGTCAACGGACACCGTTGATTTATTATAATGAGGTATTGGCTGGTGTGGCTGGCTTGTTTGTTTGTCAAGGTTTTGCGGGTGAGCGTGAGCAGGGCGGGGTATTTGTTGATTGGTTGCCTTGTGATGTTCTGTGATATGAGGAAGGGTGTTGACATTTGCTCTTTGCGTAGGGTGCTTTCGTGTAACGAAATGCGAGGCACGAGCAGCTCTGCGCACCATGAACCATCCGTCATCGTCCAACCATATTCTAGGCTGTTCTATGACTGCGAGTTCAACTGTGCGCAATGCTCCTCGTAACCTCGGACCGTGCTACGCACGGGCACCCTGCGGCCGACAGCCATGCGTTATCATAATCCGCCGCCGATAAGGTAAAACTAGATTGTTACTCAGTTTAATCGAAGCCTTTATCTCTCATCATTTTTATTCCACCGAAAACCAATTTTTTTATTTGACTAAACAAAAGAATCTTACCATAATGGTAAGTAGAATCATTATTAACCGTTACGTTAATTTTAACGGTTTCGTGCCATCCATCTAGGGCATGAACTTGAGTTAAAAAAAGGCCAAGTAAAAGCGGAGAAATATCATGAGCGCAGAACACTTATGTCCAATATGCGAAGCAGGTCAGCTAAGCACTCATACTGAGCAAAACACGGTTGAATACAAAGGCGAAACCACAGCTTTAACCAGCCATTATTCACTTTGTGATGGTTGCGGCGCGCAGCAAAGCGATGCGTTGCAATTGAGAACCAATAAACGGCTGATGGCTGAGTTTAAAAAACAGGTCGACGGTTTGCTCACTGGCAAAGAAGTCAGAGCCATTAGACAACAGCTCAGCCTCACCCAAGCGGATGCGGCCAGCTTATTTGGCGGTGGTCCCGTGGCATTTTCAAAATATGAAGCCGATGATGTTGCTCAATCAGATGCCATGGACAAGCTTTTACGCGTGGCATCAGCGGTGCCTGCGGCATTTGCTTATTTGACTGAGCAGTTGCCAGTAACAAAGTCGATGTAACTTTCTTGTTTACTCGTCAATAAAATCCACGGTAGATTGGCGGCGTCTATCCACCGTCAGTTTGGTCACATCGGGCCGTGAATAATGGCCAACTGGGTCAAAGCTTTGGCGTTCTTCTCGTACTTTGGTGTGGTCGATGGTGGCGGTAAAAAGTCCTTCTTGCTGACATTGTGGTTCGATGATCCATTCACCATCTGGGCCTGCGAGACAGGAGCCGCCGTTAGCGAGAAAATCGACTTGGCAGTTGGCTTTCATTTCATCAATATGAGGGATATCTCCCGTCAGGTTTTGTGCTCGCATCATGCCGCTGACTGAGATCACAAACGATCGTCCTTCTTTGGCCATAAAGCGGGTGATATCATCAGTATTTCTTTTGCTGCCGGGCCAGATGGCGACATGCAAATCTTCACCTTGACCATATAAAGCCGCACGGGGTAGGGGCATCCAGTTTTCCCAGCAATTTAAACCACCAACGGTAAAAGCCCCTAATGAATGCACCCGCAGGCCATGGCCGTCGCCGCTTGACCAGTTAAGTCGTTCGTCATAGGTGGGCATTAATTTACGGTGAACTGAGCCGATTTTGCCCGTTTGATCAATATATACCATGGTGCAATATAAACTGTGACCACCCCGGTTTTGCGCCCGTTCGATGATGCCAAGATAAACAGCCATGTGGTTTTGTTTGGCGGCAGAACAGACATCATCAAGATGGCCGGCTTCAATTTGTACGGCCTGATCAGCATAATGGGCGTAAATTTCTTTCTGGTCTTGGGCATTAAAGCGTGCGCCATCGGTGAGTTCAGGCCAAAACGGATAACCCGGCACCAATGCTTCACCAAAGACGATAAGTTCTACGCCTTGTGCTTTGGCTTGCCCAATATAATCGATGACCTTGGCGAGCGTAGCATCGCGATTAAGCCATACCGGGGTGATTTGGGCAAGGCCCACTTTTAACAAGTCTTTGTTCATGGTTGTCCTTGGGTTTGTTTTATTGTGGCATGATGCGGTGAGTGGCTTAAGCGTTTTTATCAGAACCAAAAAGCAAAATCAAGCACCATTGGCCACAGACCTCGAGGTCCTGCTTTGTTTTGTAGGGATAGGTTAATAATTTTGGCTCTGACCATATACCGTCATTTAGGGTAACAAACCGAAGTGTCGGACCATCCAAAATGCTTTTTTCTTCCTCTGCGTTGCCTCTGCGCCCTCTGTGGCTCAGTGGTAGTCGCAATGAACGAAGCCATTTGCTACCCAGTTTGATTGGTGCCACAATTTTGTCTCTGAGATTTGGTTTTATACATCTGAGAGTTGAGTGTTCGCTGTCAAGTAAGGGGCAAAAAAAGGGTGTTCTTTAAGGGGTTAATTGGTTTATGATACGAGGTTCATTACACTGGGAAGGACCAAGTATGCGTTTAGAGATCTGCTGTGAAGATCGGGTTGGTATTGTTCAGGAAGTGTTGAATATTCTGGTTGAATACCAGATCAGCCTGCGAAAAATTGAAGTGTTGCCAGACAGACAACGCATGTACGTTGCGTTTCCCGAAGTCGAGTTTGAGCAATTACAACGGGTAATGCCGCAAATTAGAAAAATAAATGGTATTGGCGATGTCAGAACCATTTCCTTTATACCTGCTGAACGCGAGCATAACGAATTAAAAACCTTATTACGGGCGTTGCCCGATGGTATTCTTTCGCTTGATACTCAGGGTAAGGTGTTAATTGCCAATCAATCGGCCTTATCCAGTTTAGGTTGTGTATCCGATGAGGTTATTGGTCAGTCAATTAACCAGTTTCTGAATGGATTTGACTTTATCGACTGGCTAGAACAAGACGAGATTGCGGCGCAAACCATTAAGGTCAGTTGCCGCGATGAAGAATTTATTGCCGACATTTTGCCTGTTTATCTAAGCGGAGAAGCGCTGGATGAAGCGAATGGTGAAACCTTGCTTGGCGTGGTGATTAACCTTAAATCTGCCAGTCGCCTCGGTCAACAAGTCGGTGCGTTTCGTGAATATAATTCCCCCAGCTTTAATGGTTTTATCGGCAAAAGCCCGGCACTGAAAAAAGTGTTGCGCGAAGCACAAAAAATGGCCCAATTAGATGCGCCTATGTTAATGACAGGCGAGACTGGCACTGGCAAAGAGACCCTAGCCAGAGCTTGTCATGAAGCCAGTCGGGGTGCTGATGCGCCATTCGTGGCGATTAACTGTGCCTCAATTCCTGACGATGATGCCGAAGTTGAATTATTTGGTCGTGAGGCATCAACCAGTGATGAGAGTGATCATCAAGGGTTATTAGAACAAGCCCATGGTGGCACCCTATTTTTTGATGAAGTCGGTGATATGTCACCGAATTTACAAGCCAAATTGGTGCGCTTTTTACACGATGGTGCTTATCGTCGGGTGGGTTGTGAAACCGAAATGCAAACCGATGTACGGGTGATTTGTTCGAGTCAAAAAGATTTGTATGAACTGATGGAAAAAGGCGAGTTTCGCCAAGACCTATTCTATCGGCTAAACGTGTTAACCATCATTATTCCTCCGTTAAGGGAACGCAAGCAGGATATCATGCTGCTGGTGCAACACTTTATTCACCAGTTTGCCCGTCAGTTGGGTTGTATCGTGCCGGGCATTGAGCCGAAATGCGAAGAAATGATCAACCAGTATCCTTGGCCTGGTAATACCCGTCAGCTTGAAAACGCTTTGTATCGGGCGGTGACTTTACTCGAAGGTGATAAAATCACCTTACAGCATCTGCAATTGCCCAGCCAGCATAAAGTGCGCATCAGCGAACAAGAATTTACTGGCACCCTAGAAGATGCAGTGAAGCAATATGAAGGGGATATCTTGCGTGAATTGTTTCCTTCTTATCCCAGCTCGCGACAATTGGCCAAACGGTTGGGTTTAAGCCATACCGCTGTGGCGAACAAGCTCAGAGATTATGGCATTAACAAAAACACGATGAAAACCTGAGGATAAAACAATGAAGTTATACGGTTATTGGCGATCAACAGCAGCCTATCGGGTGCGGATTGCCTTGCAACTTAAAGGGATTGAGTGTGAGCACGTGTCAGTTCATTTGGTCAAAGATGGCGGCGAGCAGTTTAAAGCAGATTATGTCGCGTTGAACCCGGCCAAATTGGTGCCAACCCTGATAGATGATGATGCAGGTAACGAAGTGGTGCTAAACCAGTCAATGGCCATTTTGGAGTATCTCGAAGAGAAGTTTGCTGACAGTTTTTCCTTGCTGCCGACTGATTTGGTGAAAAAAGCCCAAGTCAGGGCAATGGCACTGGATATTGCCTGTGATATTCATCCGTTAAATAACCTGCGGGTATTAAAATATCTGGCAGGTGAGTTAGCGGTGACCGACGAAGCTAAGTCAAAGTGGTATGCAGATTGGATTCAAACTGGTTTTACCGCGCTAGAAAGTAAACTGGCACTCAGTGCAGGCAAATATTGCTTTGGTGATGACGTTACTTTGGCCGATGTTAACCTGATACCGCAGTTGTATAATGCCCATCGCTTTAAAGTCGATTTAACTGCTTTTCCAATCATTTGCCAAATTGAAAAAAACTGCCTTGAGTTACCTGCTTTTGTTGCAGCCTTGCCGGAGAACCAGTCTGACGCCGGGTAACCATTTACTTTAGCTAAAAAAAATGCCGACTTAATGTCGGCATTTTTGTATGAAAGAGCTGTGTGGGTTATTTAATCCGAAGGTTGGTCAATAGAATTCATCCCTGAAGGTCCGTCCTGTCGACACCGAAACGTCGGACCGCCAGTCTCCACCTCAGTAAGCTGTAGCGACAGCCCGGTGCGAACATTCTGTTCGGTCTTACTTCGCCCAAACAGCGTTCAAAGCAACTCCGGTATAAGCGCTATAACCATAAATACTGATATGGTAAGTATCGGCACCAGGGTTCGTGGTTGGACAGCTCTCAGAGTTGCCAGTTTTGTACGGACGACAATCATAAGTCGAAGAGGTCGGTTGTGCGCCTTTACGAACATACATATCAGCATCACCAGTACCACCAGACATGGTGACATCTAACGAACCCATGCCAGCAGGAACGACGACGGTGTAATGGTCCCATGCACCCGTGCTACCAGAGAGGTTAGTTTGTGACATGTTGCCACCTGTTCCACCACTAGTTTCGGTATACGAAGCGGTTAAGCTAACACCAGAGAATGCGGCATAACCATTTAACATCACATGATAAGTACCTGTCTGCGCGGTTGATGGGCAGCTTTCACTATTACCACCTGCATAAGGTCGGCAATCATAGCTCGATGTCGTGGCGGCTGAACCAAACTTCACATATAAATCTGCATCACCTGTGCCACCTGACATAACAACGTTAACATCGCTAGCAGTGCTCGGTACGTTAAAGGTATAGGCTACCTGAGCACCGGTGGCCGCAGAGATATTGGTTTCGGCCACGCCATTTTGCAGTTCAGAACCACTGGTTGGTGGGGTGCTGGTGCCACGGAATCCGGCAACTGCCGCTGCGGTTTCATTTAATACCCGAGCGTTATGGCTGGTTGAAGTAGTACCCATGGCTGTTCCGCTGCGGGTATTGTTAGGGTTAGACCACCAGTTAATGCGTGAACAACCACTGCTACAGTTATACGCCATCACCGTACGCCAAGCACTTGCTGGGTCGCGGTAACCGTGACCATAGGCAAAAGGCGTGGTGGTACCATCTGTTTCTGGGTTATGACGGGCAGATTGCAAGTGACCCATTTCATGACCAAATGAATAGTAGCCAGTCGCACAATCTTGTGCAGTTACGGCAAAAGCGGTGGATTCTACCGCACCGATAGCACCGGCTTGACCACAAGAACTGCCGCTGTCTGGTACGATAAGCATCACGATATCGGCAGCATGGGTATTACGTAAGGCATGAACCGTATCCATATAACCGTCGTTGGTGGCTTTTAACCGAGTTAAATCAGTAGAAATGCTTGATGAGGTGTAGTTGATTGAACCTAAATGGGCCAACTCAACCGTGGCGTTAACACCACTATTGCTATAACCAGTGTTGGTTTCGGCCACGGCCAAATCAATCAAACCAGGGATATCGGCGACTTCACCAGATACACCATTGGTATAAAGCACCATCACGCGGATCACCGGATCAACCAGCAGGCTGTTATCGGTGGTGGCTTGTTGTGGTTGAGCAATGACAGAGCTCTGGTTGGCCAGGCGTTCAGTCAGTTGATGTTCAAGTTCAGCCATGGCACCCGGTGGGTGATCAGGTTTCATATTGTCTTCGTCGATTTCGGTGACCATATGGAGGCCGTTTTTCAGCGGCTGAATTTTAAATAAGCGACCATCGGTGCGAACCGTACCGGTGATTTTTCCGTCACGATTAATCAGCAATGCAGAATCTTGCTGTGGTCCGACTTGGTTACTGAGTAAGTTTTTTGTGGCAGATTTGCTGACGCTGCCATTCCAGACAATACCACCTGAGGCACTGGTTGAGACCGATTGCTTAGTGGCATATACGGTTAAATCGGGTAATAGATTAAGCTCAATTTGCTTGGTGGTGCTGGTTAATGCTTTGGCATTAACGTTGTAAATAGTGGCATTTTCGATGCTAGGTTTGGCGGCGGCCAAATTTTGCGCTTGTGCCTGTGCTTTAAATTGCTCAGTGCTGGTAGGGGCATCAAAAAATGGTGCCGCATAAACATTGCTGGTCAGCAATAGTGACAGACTGGCTAATTTGGATAATGTTGGTTTAAAGTTCACTTGTTGGTCCTCTTGTTGAACTGATTAGATTATTACAGTTCATTGTTATTATGCAGATTATTATAAGTTATGGTGGCTGGTCTCATCTGGGTATTGCTGTTATTGTTCCCGCTCAGCCTTAGGTTAATGTAAACGATTTGAGATGATTGTAAAGTTGTTTTTACAATAATTTTACAATCTCGTCGTGAAAGCATTTACAAATTTAACTTCTGCCATTGAAAACGATTTTATGGTCAAAATCAATGGTTCTAAGGTGAGTTTATAGCCAAAATGTTAAAAAAGAGTAAAAATAGATCGCAATAGAGATTAAATAGAGCTTTATCGGGGTTGGGCTTGGTTAAACTATTCACCCAAGCCAAGCAAAATCGGTTAAGCTACTACTATATTTAGTACGCCGTTGTCGTAAAGTGATGTTATATGAAGTTACCAATCCTGCTGATTTTATTGTCTGTATTACTCTCCACTTGTTACGCTGCTCCTTTGGCAACCCCCGCATCCGTACCAGCACCAAAGTGTAAACTGGTGGTTCGATTTGAATTATACCCACCACAGGCATTTTTCGATGAAAATCAGCAATGGCAAGGCATGGATGTCGATTTTGCCAAAGCGTTGCTGAACCAAGCGGGCTGTGAATACCAATTTGTTAAAACGCCGTGGGGACGAGGGATGGCGATGCTGGAAAAAGGCGAAATTGATATGATGCTCAGTGTGTCAAAGTATCCCGAACGAGAAAAGTTTGCTTGGTTTATTGGTCCGCAGCGTCAAGAAAGCATTGTTTTGGTCTCATCGGCATCGAACCCCATCACTGCGGATATACTCTATCAACCTCGCCGTTGGGGTGAACCTGTCGCCATTCAGCAAGGGGCTTATTATGGCGATAAATTCGCGATGATGATGGCCAATGATACGCGTCTCAATAACCACTTCATTGTCATCCCCGACAACAACACTAAGCTGACTTTATTAAACAAAGGCCGAGTCAGAGGTGTGCTGGATGAAAACTGGAATATACATTATCAGATTAAACATAACCCGATGTTTAATGATATTAAAGTGCATTCGGTGGAGGTTCATCGTAATCCCGTTTACTTTGCCCTTAGTCGTGCCTCGGTCACGCCGCAGCTCGTGGCGAAACTGAATAAAGCATTGGCGGTATTACAAAGCAATGGCACATTTACCGCGATTATGGATAAATATGAATTGGCTTTTTAAGGTCGGTAGATGAGCAAAGTGATTCTACAACAGTTACCACGACTGCCACCACAACGGCCACCGCAACAACAAGCCATCATACTCAACAGTTTTGTCAGGCGAACGCAAAATACTGATCAGCTCAAAGCGTTGATGAAAGCCACAGGTGCCAAGCTTGGTCGTAAAGGGCGTTCGAGAAACTGGCTGTTACAGGCCGATGCTGAGCAATTGCGCCAGATCATTGAGCAAATTTATCAGCAGGATGAGCCTAGTTGGCTGTGGCTGGCAAAATGGCTGACCGAAAACCAGCTGCCGACCAGTTTTGCTGATTTGCTACAAATCATCAAAAATCATCCGGGGATCACAGTCAAACAGCTGATGGGGTTAACGGATTGCACCATTGTTGAGGCGCGCGCCGCTTTAGATGAGGCAGAATTTTTGTAACTAATCAGCGCACTCATCTTTCGCACCATAACGGCGTTATTTTCGTACTCAAACAGTTACATAGGATTATATGCGCCTATTTTCCGTGCGCAAATGCCTTGTTCTGAAGCGAAATCTAAGCACGCTGAATAGTTACATCTTTACATAGACGGCATAACAATGTCGGCTTTGGTCGAGTTGATTACACTGAGCAACATCTCAGTTTCTGCTTTGCCCACTCGGTGTTTGGCCAGCACTTCTTTAAACAGCACAATCATTCTTGCCCACTCACTTTCTTTAATCCGCATCTTTTGATGGGACTCTTTCATACTGCGCCCGGTATATTTGCAGGGACCACCCGTGGCTAGGCAAACCATTGAAGTGACCTGGTATTTCAAATAAGGGGTGGCAACGCGTTTTCTGGCGGCGTTGATGTTGGGGTTTTTGTTCAGTTGCGCGTCTGAGACCACTTTATCAATAAAGTCATCTACCACCACTGAAATTGCCGCTAAACCACCAAGTCGGTTAAACAGTGTTTGTTTGAGTTGTGGCCCATCATGTTTATGGTGAGCATCATCATGGGCGAGGGTGGTGGGCGTTGTCAGTAACATAGGCAATAATACCAGGGTACTGAGCAAGGTTTTAAACGTGATTTTATTGATAAGCATAATGGTGACCTTTATCTTTCTTTTTAGATATTGTGTTAGCTGTTGATTGATATCAGTTTAGCTGATAACCACCGGGC
>JBLGCB010000262.1:0-9459 GCA_047617105.1 Phenylobacterium sp.
CATTGTAAGTGGTGGGCCATGATGGGCTCGAACCATCGACAAATGGATTAAAAGTCCACTGCTCTACCAGCTGAGCTAATGGCCCGCTAACAATTTTCTCATTCTTTCCAGTCTTTTCTAAAGAAATACTGAGGTTATTCTACCTACTCTCTTTTCCAGCTTTTCCTTATGCCTTTAGGCTTAGAGAAAAGTGGTGGGCCATGATGGGCTCGAACCATCGACAAATGGATTAAAAGTCCACTGCTCTACCAGCTGAGCTAATGGCCCGAGAGCGATGCGTATAATACTGATTTCACGCACCATTGCAAACTGTTTTTTTGAAATATTTCGTTTTTATGACGATTCGCTTAAAAAGCCCACAAACAGACGCTTAAACCAGCAAAACAACACCGACTTTAACCCTGCTTAAGCCGCTCGGCCGCCAACTTTGCTGACGTCGAACCGGGATATTCAGCCACTACTTTTTCAAAAAGCACCTTAGCCGCTGTTTTATCATTACGCTTTAACGCAATCGCGCCAAGTTTTAACAATGCATCAGCACGTTTGTTTGAATCAGGGTAATAATTCACCACTTGATCAAACTGAGCTTTTGCGTCAGGGTAATTGCCTTTATTAAACAATAACTGACCTAACCAGTAATACGCATTTGGCGCATAAGCAGATGTCGGAAAGTTAGTGATAAACGCTCTGAACTGTTTAACCGCTTCATCATAACGGCGATCTTTAAGTACCAGATTCACCGCAGCATCATAGGCTTCGTTTTCGCCGACAGTGCCGGTATACTCACCCACTTCTGCGCCGACAGCTTCAGTCGCCGCAACTTCAGGTTGAGTGGTTTGTGGGGCTTGGTAACGATTTTCTAACTCCTGATAAAGCTCACGCTGACGCTCTACCAATTGTTCGAGCTTATGACCGTGCTCCTCAGTCGCACCACGCAGTTCATTCACTTCTTCGAGCAAAGTATCCAGCTGTTGCTGAATACCTAGCTGTGATTGATTACGCGCCTGCATTAGCCGTTCTAGTGTCGCCAAACGATCGTCCATCGTCGTCGTGCTCAGGTCGGTGACCGGGGCGTTGGCCGCGCTCACCACAGTACTACCGATGGCAAAACCAAAGGCCAGCACCTTTTTCAGCATTTTCATGACATTATGCTCTTAGTAAACGGTTCTTAATAAACCGCTCTTAGTAGACAAGGACGGCACGACGGTTTTTCGCAAAACCCCCTTCAGTGCGTGATTTGTCTATCGGTTTTTCTTCGCCGTAACTGACCATTGAGATCTGGCTATTCGCCACACCCAAAGTCGTCAGGTATTTTCTAACAGACTTAGCACGACGTTCGCCCAAAGCGATGTTGTACTCAGGTGTGCCACGCTCGTCACAATGACCTTCGATCATGATTTTAACGTTAGGATTTTTAACCAAGAATTTGGCGTGGGCCGTTAGCATATCGGCATATTGATTGGTGACGTTATTTTTGTCATATTCAAAATACAATGTGTGCTGACTGCGCAATTGCGTTTCTTCTTGCTCTTGTCTGATTCTGATCTGTTCAGCTTCGCTCACAGTATCAACTTCAACGCCATTGCCACTGCCATTTTGGGTGTTGGCATTTTGTGTTGTGCCACCATTGTTTGAATTGGTATCGCCACCAGAATTGGTATCGCTGGTTGACGTTGAGCCACAAGCCGTTAAAGCCAAAACAGGAATTGCAATCAGCAAACCTTTAAGTACTTTGTTCAGTTGCATCCTTAGATCCTTATACATTTATGAGTAAATAATTGTTAATTCGTCGCTGTTCAGCGCACTAATCTTGCACACACTAAATAACGACGTTAAATCGAATTCTTTTTAAAAAAGCTTCAAAAGCACTATAAAAACGGCGACCATGCGGGTGATTTAACCTGCCCATCTGCCACTGGTAAACGTGCTTTAAACCTGCCATCGATGGATACTAAGGCTAACACCTGAGCATTACGATGCAGGGTACTATATATGATCATTGAGCCATTGGGAGCAATGCTCGGTGATTCATCCAGTCTGGTTCTTGTCAGTACTGAAAAATCACCATTCTTCAATTCTAACTTGGCAATATGGTATTGACCTTTGGTCCTATTAACCATCACTAATTGCTTGCCATCAGGGGTCATTGACCCACCTAAATTCATTTCACCATCAAAAGTTAGGCGCTTTGTCCGCCCGGTGGTTAAATCTACGCTATATAACTGCGGTTTTCCACCCCGTTCAGACGTAAATGTGATACTTTTTCCGTCCGGCGTCCACGAAGGCTCGGTATCGACCCCTCTATTGTTGGTGACTCTGCGTAAAGCCTTGGTTTGTAGCGTAATGATATAAATATCCGGGTTACCGTCTTTAGATAATACAATCACCATTTCTTTACCATCCGGTGACCACTGTGGCGCACCATTAATACCACTAAATGAACTCAGCAAAGTTCTTTGCCCGGTATAGATATCCTGAATATAAATTTGCGCCTGACGATTTTCAAAGGTCACATAAGCCAGTTTTGTCCCATCCGGTGACCAAGCAGGTGACATCAAAGGTTCGCTCGAACGCAACAGGCTTTTTTCATTTTCACCATCATAATCTGCCACCACCAATTGGAAAGGTTTCGGTTGATTATCACGAACAATAACATAAGCAATACGAGTACGAAATGCGCCGCGCTCACCGGTCAGTTTTTCATAAACGATATCGCTGATACGATGACCGTATTGACGAAATTGACGGCTTGAAATCACCACCTGACGGGGAGATTCGAGTACGTGATCATTACTTTGCACCAGTTCACCGTTGCTCAACATCTGCGCCTGGCCGCCAGTGATCTGCCCGCGTAACACGTCAATCAATTCAAATGTCACCATGTATTGGTCAATGGAGTATTCTTTGATGCTACCCACCAACACCACTTCAACCCCTTCTGCGACCCAACTGGCATAATCCACTTCGCTGTCTTGCGACGGTTTTTGCGGCATATTGATGTCGGCAATCGGGTTAAATTTACCACTACGTCGTAAATCGGCGCTGATCACATCGACAATTCGTGGTGGCGGCGTACCAGTACCTTCAAATTTAAAAGGCACCACACCAATCGGACGAGCGGTATCAATCCCTTCGGTAATAACAATTTCCAGCGCCGCATGGGCAAAGGTTGTTTGTAATAATATCCAGCAAAGCAAACTCGCTTTGGTGATGCTTTTTGCTCTAATTTTCAAGAACTGTTTAATCATCAACTAAATCCCGATTCATATATCAAATGTAAGGTTAATATTTCTTAACTCAGAAAATACCGCTGGATCTTCAGAGACCGGCAATTTGCCCGCTTTTAATACTGCACTTTCAGCCGCGTTACACAGCCTTTTATCGCCGCTGAGTATCTTAACACTGGTCACCAGACCGTTAAATGCCAATTTAATGTTCAACCGACAGGATTTACCTCTCATGGTTTCATCAATAATCAACCTCTGAGTGATCCGCTGGTGAATCAACGCTTTGTATTTATCCACTTCACCCAACACTTTCTTTTTATGGGCGGCATTACGAGACGCTTGTTCTTGTGCCATTTGGCGTGCGAGTTCTGCATCTTGCTCGGCTCTTTCAATGGCTAATTTTTCTCGTTTGGCTTTTTCATCTTTTTTGCGTTTTGCTTCGGCGGCTTTTTTCTCTTTGGCCAGTTTTTCTTTACGCAGTCGATCCGCTCTGGCTTTTTCAGCAGACGCTTCTTCATCACGATGTTTTTTACGAATATCTTGTAAAGCTTTATCCGCAGCGACTTTTTCTTGTTGTTTGACCTTGGCTTGTGCTTCAGCTTGTTTGGCCTTGGCATTTTCGCGTTTTTGTTTTTGCTGCGCTTTTTTGGTCGCAGCAGCCGCATCTTTGGCCGCTTTATCTGATTTACGTTTGGCGTCTTTAGATTTTTTCGCTTCTCGATTCAATCGTTTTATGCGTTGTTTTTCGTTTTCACTGCTCTTTTTGGCCCTTCTGGCCCGCGCTTCAAGATCGGCCACCCGCTTCTCTTCGGCTTTCTTTTGATTGGCTTTTTCGGTTTTAATCCGTTTAACTTGTTTGGCAAGTTTGTCAGAATCCACCGCCACAGAGGCAATCGGATCAACCTGAATCACTCTAGGTTTGGGTTTATCAGCAGCTTTAAAACTGACACTGGCCACCAAAGCCACGCCAATAAAGATATGCAAACCAAAAGATTTGATAAAAGCGAAAATGAAGTTATCGGTTACCACTATAGCGTTCTCAATTTATCCGTTATTTATCAGGAGTATCTGTCATCAATCCAACAGATTGTGCACCCGCTTTATTCAGCACCACCATCAAGTCAATGATGCTTTTATAAGGTACATTGCCATCACCGTTAACCATTATAGGCGTTTGCGGCTCAACCGTTAAGTGTGCTGCGACTAACGTCATCACATCTTCCAAACTCAACGATTCGTCTTTGTTGTCTCCGATGGTCAGGTAATAGGTGCCGTCCGCTTTAATGGAGGCCACCAGCGGCGGTTTGGTGTCTTTGGACAAAGGTTCTGAATCTGCCTTAGGTAAGTCGACTTTCACCCCTTGGGTGATCAGCGGCGCGGTGACCATAAAGATGATCAGCAATACCAGCATCACATCAATGTAGGGGACAACATTAATTTCGGCAACAGGCCGACGGCGTTTTCTCGTATACATCTGCTACCGCCTTACGCTGTTTTGCTCGCAGCCGACATGCTGGCCGCCTGACGATGAAGGATGTTTGAAAACTCTTCCATGAAGTTGCCATAGCTGTTTTCGAGTTTTTCGACCTTATGGGAGAAACGGTTATAAGCGATAACCGCCGGAATAGCCGCAAACAAACCCATTGCCGTGGCAATCAATGCCTCGGCGATACCTGGTGCCACCATGGCTAAAGTCGCTTGTTGCACTTGACCCAGGGCGATAAATGAATTCATGATACCCCATACTGTGCCAAATAAGCCGATATAAGGGCTGATAGAACCAACAGTGGCCAAAAATGATAAGTTATTTTCGAGTACTTCAACTTCGCGAGATAAGGCAACCCGCATAGAACGGTGGGTGCCGTCGAGGACCACATCAGGAGAACCGACATGGTGATTGCGCAGCCGGGAAAATTCTTTAAAGCCCGATTTAAACAGCGATTCTAGCCCGGTTTGATTGCTGGTTCTGGCGGCCACTTCGTTATAAAGTTTGGCTAAATCAATGCCAGACCAAAAACGATCTTCAAATTTTTTCGCTTGTTCTTCAGCATGTTTAAGCACTTTCATACGCTGAAAAATCATCGCCCAAGACGTCACTGACATACCAAGCAATATAAGCATCACCAGTTGAACCAACAGACTGGCTTCGAGGAATAAATCGAAAAAGGAAAGTTCAGGTGACAATGTCAAGTACCTCGATAATATAAGACGGGAGTTTAATGGGTTTCATTTTTGCCAAATCAACACAGGCAACGGTAAAGCTGGCGGTGCAAATGGTATGGGTTGAATCGTTTTGTTCAAGCTCAATATGTTGTTCAAACACCATACTCGCTTTTTTCAGCTGTGCAATGCGACATTTTACGATGAGTAGCTGGTTTAATCTGGCAGGTAACCGATTATCCATTTCGACACGGCGGACCACAAAACCAATGTTTTGTTGCATCAGTTCAAACTGGTCGACACCCAATTCTCTGAACCATTCAGTTCTGGCCCGTTCAAAAAATTTCAGATAGTTGGCATTATAAACAATACCTCCCGCATCGGTATCTTCATAATAGACCCGTACAGGTAAACTAAATTGTGCTTTACTGACACTCATGAAAATAAACGACAACCACAAACGAATTAACAAATACGACTGAGGGACACTAATGCGCGACCACAGCCACTTACAGGGGGTGTATGTTAGCCCAATAGTGGCAAAGCGCAAACTCTTATCTGCCTGATTAACAGAAATTTAGCAAGAATTAGGGAAAGGCGTGTTGCTAGGCCAAATAAAAGTTATGCAAAATCAAGCCAACTGGCTAAAAAACGTTCGTTTGAACTCGCATTAGCTATTTTAATCTGAATAATTAGAAAAATTCATTTGTGGGGAACGACGATTGGCATTAAAATAGACTTATCTGAACATTGCACTGCTGCACAGTCGCAAACGAAGTCATTCTTGGATAAAATGGTTTTCGCGGTCAGGTACTAGGGGTCGGTTTGTTAGATTTTCGGCTCTTTAAGCATCCAGGAGTAAAGTCCTTAAACTTGTTTTTCGGCCCGTTCATTTGAACGGGCCTTTTTTATGTCTGCTCAGTCAACCTCATAATCAAAGCCCAAATGCAAATAAGCCCGTTGAGTCGCAATTCGGCCCCTTGGTGTCCGCTGAACAAATCCTTGCTGAATCAAATACGGTTCAATCACATCTTCAATGGTATCGCGCTCTTCACCAATCGCCGCGGCAAGGTTATCTAACCCAACCGGACCACCCATAAATTTATCGATAATTGCGGTGAGCAGTTTCTGATCCATAAAATCAAATCCTTCACGGTCAACATTGACCATATCCAGCGCTTGGGCCGTGACTTCTTGAGTCACAACACCGGCATGTTTTACCTGCGCGAAATCTCTGACCCGGCGCAATAAACGATTGGCAATACGCGGTGTGCCTCTGGCACGACGGGCAATTTCAGTGGCACTGTCAATATCGAGGGTTAAATCGAGGTAGTAGGCCGAGCGAGTGACGATATTGGCCAAATCAGCAACCTTGTAGAATTCAAGCCGTTGAACGATACCAAAACGATCTCTTAATGGTGAGGTTAACGCCCCTGCCCTAGTGGTTGCGCCAACCAAAGTAAACGGTGACAGCTCTAGTTTGATTGAACGCGCGGCCGGACCTTCACCAATCATAATATCAAGCTGGTAATCTTCCATCGCCGGATAAAGGATCTCTTCAATCACCGGACTTAAACGGTGAATCTCATCGATAAACAACACGTCGTTTTCATCTAGGTTGGTCAGTAATGCCGCCAGATCACCAGCTTTTTCCAGCACCGGCCCCGAGGTGGCTTTCATACTCACCCCCAATTCATTGGCGACGATATTGGCCAAAGTGGTTTTACCCAAACCCGGAGGACCAAATATCAGCAGATGATCCAATGGTTCACCGCGCATTTTGGCGGCCTCAATGAAAATTTCCATTTGTTCACGAACGTGATCTTGGCCTTCGTAGTCGGTCAGTAACTTGGGGCGTAGCGCCCGGTCTACCGATTCGTCTTCTGGGGTCGCGGTGGGCTGAATTAGCCGATCTGCTTCTATCATTTTACTACCTTACAACTCTTATCAACCTTACAACGCTTATCAACTTTACAGTATGGCTCGAAGCGCTTCTTTAATTAACGTTTCACTGCCCATACCTTCCTGATGGATTTTCTTCACCGATTTAGTCGCTTGAAGCTGAGTATAACCCAATGCAATGAGCGCACTGACCGCATCGTCAAATGGCGTTACCGATACTTCAAAGTGTTCATCAACCACATTGGCCACTGCGGGCGGTAAACTTTCGACCCCCCAGTCTTTAAGGCGGTCTTTTAATTCAATGATCAAACGTTCTGCGGTCTTTTTTCCCACACCGGGCAATTTAACCAAGGTACTGCTGTCTTCGTTGATAACACATCGGACAAACTGTTCAGTCGACATCCCGGACAATACCGTCAATGCCAGTTTAGGACCTACGCCATTGGTTTTAATCAGCTGACGAAATAACAACCGTTCAGTTTTGTTGGCGAAACCATATAATAACTGAGCATCTTCGCGCACCACAAAATGGATATATACCGCAGTGGCCACACCGACTTCTGGTTGCTGGTAGAAGCTGGTCAATGGCATTTGTACTTCGTAACACACACCGTTAACGTCAAGCAGCAACTCTGGGGCTGACTTTTCTTCAACGATGCCTTTCAGTTTTCCAATCATGTTTTATCCTAGAAGAAATTAATAACCATTATCTGAGCCTACCACGAACGGTCTTTTTCGCCTGTCCGGCCATGGCTAACAAGCTTTGATGAGAATGGGCGTGACACATCGCCACCGCCAACGCGTCAGCGGCATCGGCCTGAGGCGTGCCGGGTAGTTTTAACAAGGTTTTGACCATCAGCTGCACCTGGGTTTTATCGGCAGCACCGGTACCCACCACCGCTTGTTTGATTTGTCTGGCAGAATATTCTGCCACTGGCAGTTTACTGTTGGTCGCCGCCACTATCGCCGCGCCACGGGCCTGACCGAGCTTTAATGCCGAATCTGCATTACGGCCCATAAACACTTGTTCAATAGCAAACAATTGCGGCTCGAACTGACGAATGACTTCACTCACGCCGTCAAAAATGATTTGTAATTTTTCTGGCAGTGTATCAGCAGTGACGCGAATACAACCACTGCCAAGATAAGACAATTTATTGCCTTGTTGCAAAATAACCCCATATCCCGTCAACCGAGAGCCAGGGTCAATGCCCAGTATAATGGCCATCAGTTATTCAAGGGTTGCAAGAATATCATCGCTGATATGAGCATTACTGAAGACCTCTTGGGTATCGTCGAGTTCTTCGAGCATATCGACCAAACGCATAAACTTAGGTGCACTATTGGCATCCAGCTCCGCTTTGGTTGACGGTACCATGGTCACTTCAGCTTCTTCGCTGACCAAACCCGCGCCATCAAGCGCCGCTTTAACCGCATCAAAATCGGCCTCTAGGGTATAAACATCGACCGAATCATCATCATTGCTGATCACATCTTCAGCACCAGCCTCTAACGCCGCTGCCATGACCTGATCTTCATCGGTGCCAGGCGGGTAACTTATGACGCCTTTTTTATCAAACAAATACGCCACCGAACCATCAGTGCCAAGGTTGCCACCACATTTAACAAACGCATGACGCACCCCACTGACGGTGCGATTGCGATTATCACTCATACATTCAACGATAACAGCAGAGCCACCAGGACCATAACCTTCATAACGAATATCTTCGACAATCTGGCCATCAAGTTCACCGGCACCCCGTTTAACATTACGATCGATGGTATCACGGGTCATATTGGCCGCTAACGCTTTATCAATCGCGATACGTAACCGCGGGTTAGCATCGGCATCAGAACCACTTTCACGAGCCGCAACTGTCAACTCACGGATCAGTTTGATGAAAACCTTATTCCGTTTCGCATCTTGAGCGGCTTTTCGGTGTTTGATGTTTGCCCATTTGCTGTGACCTGCCATCGTTGTTACTCCAACTTTTTATTCAGAATCAGCCGATTCTTGTTCTTTAACCACTTCAACGCCCAATTCGGCCAGCGCATCAGGGTTGGCAAAACCAGGGGCGGCGGTTAACAAACACGCAGCGGTGGTGGTTTTTGGAAATGCCATCACTTCACGAATGGAGGTCGCGCCGGTCATCAGCATCACCAAACG
>JBLGCB010000263.1:0-9449 GCA_047617105.1 Phenylobacterium sp.
CCTCAGGATGTGGTCTGGGGTCTTCGAGTTTGATATAACGATTGGCTCCGTAGGCTAATAGCAAAAATTTGCCTTGAATACTTTTAAGGTGTTCAGCGCCTTCGGTGCAGGTGATTGAATCGTTGCTGTCAATATCAAAGTTTAAGTGAACGGGTTTATCGTCAGATAAAATATCCAGCTCGAATTGGCCTTGCTCAGCACCACTTTTGATAACTTGCTTCCAGTTATAGGGGAACGGCATTATTTTGATGCCTGTTAAACCCAAAGCTATCAACTGCAAGATGGTGGTTTTGCCTCTGGCATTGGAGCCTGTGATTAACTCCATGGCGTTGCTGGAATCAAAGTCGATTTGAATGTCGTCGAAACATTTTATGTTTTGAATTTTAAGGGTGGTGACTTTGATTTTTTGAAAGGGGATTTTTGCCTGTGGTTTTAATATGCTGTTTATGGAACGCGCAAATGCCAAGTCAATTTCGCTATTGGTGATTTGTGTCACCTCTTCATCAATGGCGATATTTTCAATTGCACGCAAGAACTGATTAATAGGAGAAGGGAATAAAGGCTGAATTTTATGGATCAAATATTCAACTTGGTTATCCGCGATGCTGAAATCAAAGTCGGTTAAGGTTTGTTTGATAAAGTGAGTCGCTTCAGCTTCGGTCAAAGGAGGAAGGCGAAGCTCGATCAAGTCACTAATTAAATGGGTAGCATTAAATGCATCTGTTGCTTCACTAAGGTTGGTAGAACCAGTGAAGATAAATTGAATGTTGGTGAAATCGGGGCTTTGCCTGATTTCTCTCAAAATTTGTAAAAAATGAATGGTGCAATTTATGCCATCTTCTCGAATCATATTGTTAATGGTTTGCGGCAATTCGTCCATAAGAATTGCTAATTTTCTTTGGTCATTAACACCACGTAATGCTCGGAAGAATATTTCTTGTTTATTAGATGGGGGTTTATCGATTTTTATCGATAGTCCCAAATTAGAATCGGTTTTTAGCGATGGCGTAAGTTGATCAGTTATAAAGTTGAGAGTGAGTTCTGATCTGTCAATGCCACAGTTGAGCATGGCTTGTATACACCTAATAAAAAACTCCTCTTTGGAATTGATTAATTCAGCATTGACATAAGCAATTTTAAAGTCTTCTTTGGAGTTTTTGCAAAAATCATGAAGCAATGATGTTTTACCAGCTCCTCTGGGAGATGTTATCAAAATATGATTTTTGCGATCGATAGCATTCCAGATTTTTTTGGTGACTTTGGGCCGCTCAATGTAGTATCTGCTATGGGTCAAATCGCCAAGGAAATTGGGCATGACGTTACCTCTCAAAAAGAACAATTAGTATTGGTGCGCCAGCTTGTGTAAAAACTCAATATTGGCCGTAGGATGGGTAGAGCCTAAGGCGAAACCCATCATAATTTGGCAATAAACCGCGATATCGTGCTGCTATCGTCAACAAATGATGGGTTTCGCTGCGCTCTACGCCATCCTACGAAAGTTTTTACACAGCCTCGCGGTGCGCACCCTACATCACCAAATTAAAGCGACTCAATCTCCGCCTTTTGCTGCTCAAGCTTAACCTTAGTGACCTCAAACTCAGCCATCTTAGCTTTCTCTTTGTCAATTACCGCAGCAGGTGCCTTGCTAACAAATTTCTCATTAGACAATTTACCAGCCACGCGACCAAGGTCGGCGCTGACTTTGTCGAGCGCTTTTTGCAAGCGAGCCAACTCAGCATCCTTGTCAATCAATCCCGCCATGGGGATCAACAGTTCCATCTCGCCAACTAGGGCGGTGGCTGACATCGGTGCTTTTTCATCAGCAGCTAAAATCTGAGTCGCTTCAAGACGTGCCATGGCAAATAAGAACGTCTGGTTCTCATCTAAACGGCGACTGTCATCGGCACTGACATTGCGCAACAAGATGCTAAGCGGCTTGCTTGGTGCAATGTCCATTTCGCCACGAATATTACGCACCGCAACAATGAAACTCTTGACCCATTCCAAATCGCTCATCGACGCAGCATCCACGTTTTCAGCATTATATTCAGGAAAAGCCTGAATCATGATGCTGGTATCGCTAGTGCCTTCAATGCCTTTGAGCGGGGCAACACGCTGCCAAATGGTTTCGGTGATAAATGGCATCAACGGGTGCATCAGGCGCAATAATGACTCAAGGATATTGACCAAAGTATGACGGGTACCGCGCTGTTGCGCTTCGTTGCCTTTGAGCAACACCGGTTTGGTCAACTCAAGATACCAGTCACAGAACTGGTTCCAAGTGAATTCATAGATAATTTGCGCTGCAATATCAAGGCGGTAAGTATCCATGGCTTCGCGGAACGTCTGCACCGTGGTTTCGAATTGGCCGATGATCCATTTGTCTGCCAATGACAGTTCGCCACCTGTACCACCCTCTTGACTACAGTCGTGCTCTTCGGTGTTCATCAACACATAACGGCTAGCATTCCACAGCTTGTTACAGAAGTTGCGATAACCATCGAGACGTTTCATATCCCAACTGACATCACGACCAGTTGAAGCTAATGCCGCAAGAGTGAAACGCAAAGCGTCGGTGCCGTGGGCTTCGATGCCATCAGGGAATTCTTTGCTGGTGCGCTTTTTGATTTTTTCTGCTGCTTTAGGGTTCATCATATTGCTGGTGCGTTTTTCCAGCAAATCTGGCAATGAAATCCCGTCAATCATATCCAGCGGATCAATCACGTTACCTTTGGATTTTGACATTTTATCGCCGAGTTCATCACGGATAAGTCCGGTGATGTAAACGGTTTTAAATGGCACTTGAGGTTTGCCATTTTCATCTTTGATGAAATGCATGGTCATCATGATCATACGGGCGACCCAGAAGAAGATGATGTCAAAACCCGTCACCAATACGTCAGTAGGGTGAAAGGTTTTTAAATCTTCGGTGTTTTCTGGCCAGCCTAAGGTTGAGAAGGTCCACAATGCTGATGAGAACCAAGTATCGAGCACGTCATCATCACGTTTAAGGTTAACCTCAGCGCCGAGGTTATGTTTTTCTCGCACTGCTTCTTCGTTACGACCGACATAAACTTTACCGTTGTCGTCATACCAAGCCGGAATACGATGTCCCCACCACAGTTGGCGTGAAATACACCAGTCTTGAACGTCGTTCATCCAGGCGTTATACATGTTTTCATACTGCTTTGGCACAAATTCGATTTCACCGTCGGCAACGGCTTTGCTGGCCACTTCGGCCATCGGCGCGACGCGCACATACCATTGGTCGGTTAATAACGGCTCAATCACCACACCAGAACGGTCGCCGTAAGGTATGGTCATATCGTTATCGGTGATTTGCTCTAAAAAGCCCATTTCGTCGAATTTGGCGACGATGGCTTTTCTGGCGACAAAACGGTCCATACCGGCATAATCAGCGGGCAGGGCAGAATCGTAAACATCGGTGAGTTCGCCGGTGGTGTTGTACACCTCAGCGGTTGCTAAAATAGCCGCATCATGGCTGAGAATGTTGATCATCGGCAGGTTATGACGTTTACCCACTTCATTATCGTTGAAATCGTGCGCCGGAGTGATTTTGACACAACCAGTGCCTTTTTCCATATCGGCGTGATGATCGCCAACAATAGGAATACGACGATTGACCAGTGGCAATAGCACATGTTGGCCAATCAGGTCGTTGTAACGTTCGTCTTTAGGGTTAACCGCGACGCCAGTGTCGCCAAGCATGGTTTCAGGACGAGTGGTGGCGACGACCAAGTAGTCTTTGCCGTCAGCGGTTTTTTGACCATCGGCCAGCGGATAACGCAGGTGCCACATATGGCCTTTTTTCTCTTTGCTTTCGACTTCTAAATCAGAGATAGCGGTGTGGAACTTTGGATCCCAATTGACCAGGCGTTTGCCGCGATAAATCAGGTCGTCTTCGAACAAACGTATAAACACTTCTTCAACCGCATCACATAAACCCGGATCCATAGTGAAACGCTCTCGGGTCCAGTCAACAGAGTTACCCAGGCGGCGCATCTGGCTGGTGATGGTACCACCGGATTCGGCTTTCCATTCCCAGACTTTTTCGGTGAATTTTTCACGACCCAGTTCTACTCGGCCCGGCGCATTTTGTGCCGCCAGTTGCCGTTCTACTACCATTTGGGTGGCGATACCAGCATGGTCGGTACCGACCTGCCATAGGGTATTGTTGCCTTGCATTCTTTTGTAGCGGATCAACGCATCCATAATGGTTTGCTGAAAAGCATGACCCATATGTAAAGAACCAGTGACATTTGGTGGTGGGATGGCAATGCTATAAGACTCGCCTTCGCCTGAAGGTTTGAAATAACCTTTTTCTTCCCATTGCTGGTAGATGTTGCTTTCGATATTCTGCGGATTGTAGGTCTTATCCATGGTGGAACCTTTCGTTTAAACGGTTGGGGCTTGCGTAGTATTCATCTGAAAACCCGCCTGGCGATAATGTTTGTAGCGTTCACGAGCAGCCTGTTTGGCGATATCATCACTTGGGACAAAGTCGATCACCTGGCGAAACTGGTGAATAAAGTCGGGGGTCATGGTGGCGAGGTTAATCAGCACTGCACGACGGTTGTTCGGTTGTAACCAGCTGATTTCGACGGGTGCACCATTGGCCGGGCCTTCTCCGGCTAGGTTATGGGGCACAAAAGCATCTACATCAAACGCCCATAAGTGTTCATCAATCAAATGGGCGTGTTGCTGCGATTCAGTGAAGATAAACACCCGTTGACCAGATCGAAATAAGTCACTGGCCAGTCGGCAAGCGAGGGCAAAATGGGCCGATACATCGCTGCTCGGCGCATTCTCGCTGGTTGTTGGCGCTTCTAAAGGCTTAGGTTCGTCAAGTACATAAAAAGTAGACTGCATTAGCTAACGACTTCAACCCCAGCGCGGTTAAGCAAAAACTGAGTTAACATTGGCACTGGACGACCGGTAGACCCTTTGTTCTGACCACTGCGCCAAGCAGTACCAGCCACATCTAAATGCGCCCAGTTGTACTTTTTGGTGAAGCGTGACAAGAAACAAGCGGCGGTAATGGTGCCCGCGCCTTTGCCACCGAGGTTGGTGAAATCGGCAAATGGGCTTTCGAGCTGATCTTGATACTCATCCCATAACGGTAAGCGCCAAGCGCGATCGCCACTTTGCTCAGAAGCATTGATTAACTCGTGGGCCAGTGGGTTGTGAGTCGACAGCAATCCGCTGGCATGTTTACCTAAGGCAACCACGCAAGCGCCCGTTAGGGTGGCAACGTCAATCACGGTATCTGGGTCGAAACACTCAACATAAGTCAGGGCATCACACAATACTAAGCGACCTTCGGCATCGGTGTTTAACACTTCAACGGTTTGACCCGACATAGTGGTTAAAATATCACCAGGACGATAAGCATTACTGCTCGGCATGTTTTCACAACCCGCCAGTACGCCAATCACGTTGATGTCGAGATTCAATTCAGCCAGTGCGTGCATGGTGCCATAAACACCGGCAGCGCCACCCATGTCGTATTTCATTTCATCCATGGCTTCGCCTGGTTTTAATGAAATACCACCGGAGTCAAAGGTGAGACCTTTGCCGACCAGTACGATAGGGGCGGTGCTTTCGTCAGTGCCTTTGTAGTGGATCACCGACATCTTCGATTCGTTCGCTGAACCTCGGCCGACGGCCAGATAAGAGTGCATACCCAACTCTTTCATCTCGTCTTCGCCAACAATGTTGGTGGTGATTCGGTCATATTGGTCTGCCAGTTTGGTGGCGCAGTCTGCTAAATAAACCGGGTTACAAATATTTGGTGGCATATTAGCCACATCTTTACAATGATGCATACCACGGGCGATGGCCAAACCATGACTGATGGCGCTTTCACCAAGGGCCAGTTCGCGACGAGTGGGCACATTAAAAACGATTTTGCGCAATGGGCGACGGGTTTCGTCTTTTTTGCTTTTGAGTTGGTCGAAACTGTATAAACCATCTTGGGTGGTTTCGACGGCCTGACGGACTTTCCAATAGGTGTCGCGGCCTTTCACATGCAACTCGGTCAAAAAGCATACTGCTTCCATTGAACCGGTTTCATTGAGGGTATTAATGGTTTTTGAAATAATCTGACGATATTGACGTTCATCAAGTTCGCGTTCTTTACCACAGCCAACCAATAATACGCGTTCGCTCAGTACGTTGGGCACATGGTGCAATAACAGCATCTGGCCAGATTTGCCTTCTAAATCGCCACGGCGCAATAAATTGCTGATATAACCGTCGCTGATTTTGTCTAGTTGCTCGGCAACAGGTGACAGGCGACGAGGCTCGTAAACGCCGACGACAATACACGCGCTGCGTTGTTTTTCAGGGCTACCGCTTTTTACACTAAATTCCATGATGTCTCCTAAATGTAAAGACTTTAATTTGTATGGTAGGTAATATACCAGTGAGCTACAATGACGTCACCAAAGCAATGGCTTTAAAACGCTGAAATCAGCAATTATTTTGGTTATAATCGCGCCCGGAATCCTTTTGGGGTTCAATTGTTTTTATAAAAGAGCCGTTGTGGACACTAATCAAACGCAGCTTTACGTTGTGTTAATGCTATAAATAGATAGTTTACTCAATAATTCGCTCTTCGCCACTAAAAGAAGCAGTAAATGCTGCTACCAAAAGACACAAAGTGTAAGGTTTTGATGTGCTCGTTTTTCGTTATTTAATCGCAGAAGTATTTAAATCCCAGTTATCTGTTTTTTTGGTGTTGATGACCATCTTCTCCAGTCAGAAATTCGTGCGAATTTTGGCTGATGCCTCAGAAGGGGATATTCCGGGTCAGGTGGTGGCATCGGTGATTTTATTGAATCTGCCGCAGTTGACCGGACTGATATTACCGTTAAGTGTTTTCCTCGGTATTTTGCTGGCATACGGGCGAATTTATGCCGACAGTGAAATGACCATTTTTCATGCCTGTGGTATTAGCGAGTGGTATGTCACTCGGGTGACGCTGACTTTTACCTTTGTTATGGCCGTATTAACGGCAGTGGTGACCTTGTACTTTTCGCCGATGGCGGCAGAATATGAATACCAGGTCAAAGAACAAGCCGAAGCCAATTCTGGACTGTCGACGGTGATTGCCGGGCGTTTCCAAGAAACTGGCGATGGCAAAGCGGTGATGTTTGTTGAAGGCATTAATGCCAACAATACCCAGTTGCAACGGGTGTTTGTTGCCCAAATGCCTGGTCATCAGGAGACTGAGCAGAAGATTGACAGTCAGCGTTCGACCATTGTTTATGCCGAATCTGGCCGGGTTAGAGATGAAAATAACGGCGAGCAAACCTTGGTTCTTAACCAGGGTCGACGTTATGAGGGTCAGGTTGACCAACCAGATTATGAAATTGTCGAGTTTGGTCAATACGAAATACAAATCCAAGAGCAAGCCGTAGAGCGCAAACGGCGTAAAATCAGCGCTTATCCCACCAGCGCGTTACTCAATGATCCCCAACTTGATGCCCAAGCAGAATTGCAATGGCGTTTGGGCATTCCGGTGGCCATGCTGATTTTAACCTTTATTGCAGTGCCGATGAGTGCGGTGAACCCTCGTCAGGGCAAATTTGCCAAGATGTTACCGGCGCTGATGTTGTATCTCGGTTATTTTATTTTGATGATTGTCGGCAAATCGTGGATTAATGATGGCAAAGTGCCGCCGACGATTGGGCTGTGGTGGGTGCATGTCACCGGGTTGTTTATGGGATCGTTTCTGATCCTCAAGGGGCGGCCAATAGGCACCCGCTTTAGAGCGAGCTGGTTAGGAGTCAAACGATGAAAATCTTAGACAACTACATCGGTCGCACAGTATTGTCGTCGACGCTAATGACCTTGTTGATTTTGGCGGGTATCAGTGGTTTATTTCGTTTTATCGAACAGCTTAAATCGGTGGGCAAAGGCGATTACGATGCCTTACATGCGGCGTTGTTTACCATGTATAGCCTGCCGACCGATATTGAAGTGTTTTTCCCCATGGCGGCCTTGATTGGCGGATTAGTCGGACTGGGGGCACTGGCCAGTCACAGCGAACTGATAGTGATGCAGGCGGCAGGATTATCGCGTTTTAACATCGTGCAATCGGTGATGAAAGCGGCGCTGGTGATGGTGGTTTTGGTCATGGTAGTAGGCGAATGGGTGGCCCCGGAAGCACAAAAAAAAGCACGACAAATCAAAGCCCAAGCGATTTCGGGCGGGAGTCTGATCTCGGCGCAACAGGGGGTATGGGCCAAAGACGGCGCGAGTTTTGTCCATATCGGGGTGGTCGAAGACACTGGCAGACTGGACGATGTGACCATTTATAAATTCACCGAAGATTTAATATTACGTGGCGTGACTCATGCGGTTTCTGCCAATTATGGTGTCGTAGAAAAAGATTCGTGGTTGCTTGAGGGCGTGACAGAATTGATGATGGAACCTGAGAGGATCACCAAAACTGTACAAACGAGTTTAAGCTGGTCGTCGTCATTAACCCCGGACAAACTCGGCGTGGTGACCATCAGGCGGCCGGAGTATTTGGCCATCAGCGATTTGGTCGATTATCTTGATTACCTTAAAGGCAATAAACAAGATGCCGGGCGTTATCAGTTGGCGTTTTGGCGTAAAGTATTACAACCGGTGACCATCGCAGTGATGTTGTTTATGGCGTTATCATTTATTTTTGGCCCGCTGCGCAGTGTCACCATGGGGGCGAGAATCTTGCTGGGTATTATTACTGGCTTTGCTTTTTACATGACCAATCAGATCTTTGGTCCTATTGCATTGGTGTATCGACTGCCGCCAATTGTCGGGGCTTTGCTGCCGAGTTTATTGTTTGTCGGGGTGTCGGTGTATTTTATTCGGCAAAGGAATTGATGGTTGGGTCAAAGGGTTGGCTGTAATCTTGGTGATTTGAGCAATCTGTCCTGCTTTCATTTCTTTGACCGATTGCAATAGTTTATTGCCAAGTTCTTCTCCACTCATTGTGTCGGACGAGTTAGTCATGTTCAGTTGCCTCATGGATAGATGTTATGTTAGTTGGTAATAGTAAATTATTGTTGCCCTCAATGGCAATGAATAATAAGGGCCAGTTCCCTAGCAAGCTATTGCGAGGCTGTGTAAAAACTTCCGTAGGATGGCGTTGAGCGCACCGGGCTGTCGTTACAGCGAAACCCATCAATTGGCCGTAAAACAGAAAAACTTGCCGTATACAGCCAAATTCCGATGGGTTTCGCCTTTGGCTCTACCCATCCTACGGTCAAATTAAATTAATTCAATAACTGTACATATTACGCTGATGGTTTTACCAAGGCACAATCTCGCTCTGGCCCCCCAAAACCACAACTTGCTTTTATTACCACAACACCGCAAAATCACAGGCACAACTCCTAACAAAAGACCCATTGTGACCGCGCTTAATCAATGCCAGA
>JBLGCB010000264.1:0-9443 GCA_047617105.1 Phenylobacterium sp.
TCAACAACCTTGCATGACAACGCTGTCATGGCGCGGAGATTGAGGTGTAAAGTCGGTTAATAATAAAAAGGTCTGTATCAGGTTTGGCTATTATCTGTGCAGCGGGGCTTTTTATTATCAACCGAATAGTGAATGTCGGCTTACAGTTGGCATTTTGATGTTGTGGTATCGGTTCGGTAAAACCAACAATAAAGTGCGATATAGGTGCTTTGTTAATGGGGCGTACAAATAATAGCAGAACAGCATTGACAGACGATTTTCGATGAGAAGGCTGGTAAACAAGCATTCTATTTCGCTAACGTACTGTTTACTAATTCATAAAAATAACTGCAAAAGAATTGAACCAGCTAATGACAACGCTGTCATTAGCTGCTAAGATAAATTCATTAGCAGTACATATTAACTGTCAGCGAAAGCACTGTGACACAGCATAATGAAGATGTTTCACAATGGAATCTAACGCCGCAGTTTACAGACAGAGTCAGAGGATTGCCAAATGTTAGCTCAACTGGTAACAAAACAGCAAATAGATGATACCCCATTGTTTCTCGGTATCGACGGCGGTGGCACTAAGTGTCAGGCCATTATTTATCAGCATGACAAAGTTATTGGTTCGGGCAAAGCCGGACCTGCTAATCCGTTTCACGGTTATGAGCAAACGATCCACTCAGTGGTGTCTGCGACAGAATTGGCATTAGAAGATGCCGGGTTACCGCCACAGATGATTAATCAGCTGATTGCGGGTGTCGGCTTAGCTGGCGTCAATTTACCGCACTTATATGAAAGGGTAAATAACTGGCAACACCCTTTTAAGATGATGTTTTTAACCACCGACTTGCATATCGCTTGTGTTGGTTCTCATGAAGCCCAAGACGGCGCAGTGATTATCACTGGCACTGGTTCTTGTGGTTTTTCATACGCCGGTCATCGACCATTAACCATGGGTGGACACGGTTTCCCTCATGGCGATAAAGGTAGCGGTGCATGGATGGGCTTTAAAGCGGTTGAGCATGTATTAATGGCCAGAGATGGTTTGGCTGAACCGACCACCCTGACTGAATCTGTTTGTACTCAGTTTGGTGTTAAAGATGAAATTGAATTGGTCACGGCGATTAATGGCCAGCGTTCAAGTTTCTTTGCCCAACTGGCGATCCACATATTAGATGCTGCTGATGCTGGCGATTTAGTGGCACAGAGAATTGTTCGTGAAGGCGCTGATTATATCAGTGAGTTGGCAGGTAAATTATGGCAGACCAAGCCATGTCGGATGTCGATTATCGGTGGTTTGTCACCAAGACTGACCGCATGGTTAGATAAAGATATCGCTTCTCGTTTGTCGGCACCTTTATCACCACCAGAGATTGGCGCAGTGATTTTTGCCCGTGATCAGCTGGCACTTTTGCAACAAACAGCGGTGGCTGTCAGCGCTTAGACCCTGACCAGTTAATACTACAGTAATTTATTGAACCAAAGCTCACGGGAGTTGTTATTATGTCGACACGTTATTTGCCTGACAGCCTGTTTGATGGTGATGTCATCCGTCACAATGTGGCCATTGTGGTAGAAAATGGTGCCATTGTTGCGTTGGCGCAACCCACAGGCGGCGAAACCCGTTTGTCAGGGATGCTGGCACCGGGATTTATTGACGTGCAAGTCAATGGCGGTGGTGGCGTGTTATTCAATTCGACAACAACCGTGGCGGGATTGAGTACAATTATCGAGACTCATAGCCGTTATGGCACTTGTGGCATGATGCCGACACTGATCACCGATTCGGTTGAAGTGATGCAACAAGCCGCTGATGCCATGAGCGAAGCCATTGCGGCCAAAGTGCCGGGTATTTTGGGTATTCATTTCGAAGGACCACATTTGTCGGTTGAAAAGAAAGGTGTCCACAGTACTGCGTTTATTCGTCGTTTATCCGATCAAGAAAAAGCCATTTTCAGTCGCCAAGACCTAGGTTTGAAAATGGTGACTCTGGCACCAGAGAACGTAGCACCAGAAGATATTCATTATTTGGCTGAGATAGGCGTTCGCGTTTGTTTGGGCCATTCAAATGCCACTTGTGAGCAAACGCAAAAAGCGCTGAGCGCAGGGGCAACGGGTTTCACCCATTTATTTAATGCCATGTCACCATTCACTTCTCGTGCACCGGGTGTGGTTGGTGCAGCGTTGGAAGACGCAGATAGCTGGTGTGGTTTGATTGTCGACGGATTTCATGTCCATCCATCAGCAGCCAAAGTGGCACTGGCGGCGAAAAAACGCGGCAAAATCATGTTGGTGACCGACGCGATGCCACCAGTTGGCACCGAAGATACCAGTTTTGAATTTTTTGGTTCATCAGTGATACGCAGCGGCGACAGGCTCAATGCGTTAACCGGTGAACTGGCCGGGTCATGCCTTGATATGGCAGGCGCGGTGAAGAACTCAGTTCAGACGTTAGATGTTAGCGTCGAAGAAGCGTTACGCATGGCGTCGCTTTATCCGGCGGAATATTTACAGATTGATGATCAGCAGGGGCGTTTACAGCCAGGTTATCAGGCCAACTTCGTGTTGCTTGATAGTGACTTGACCGTAACACGCTGCTGGATTGACGGTAACAGTGTTTATAACGCCGTCTAAACAAGTTTAAAAAAGTAATGTAACTGTCCAGAGTGCTTCGTGCACTGAGTAGTTACACATGACGACTATAACGAGTTAAACGTTATAGCGATTATTATAAAGTTCTATTTATTGAAAAAGGGTTTTTATTATGGAAGCAGCAGCGAGTACAAACGAGCAGCATCAGAGCAGTCTTATGCCGATGGTGATCATAGGCATATTATTTTTTATCTTTGGCTTTGTGACCTGGTTAAACGGTTCACTGGTGCCATTTTTGCAAATCATCTGTGAGTTAAATGATTTTCAGGCACTGTTTGTGACTTTTGCCTTTTATATCGCCTATACCGTGATGGCGTTACCGATGTCGTCAATTTTACGTCGCACCGGTTATAAAAATGGCATGGCCATTGGCCTTGGTATCATGGTGGTTGGCTCATTGATGTTTATCCCAGCCGCGCAAAGCGCCAATTATGCTGTTTTCCTGGTTGCCCTGTTTATTCTTGGTACTGGATTAACCATTTTACAAACCGCTTCTAACCCTTATGTGGTTTTCCTAGGTCCACCAGAGAGTGCTGCGATGCGTATCAGCATCATGGGTCTTATCAATAAAGGCGCAGGCGTTATCGTTCCACTGATATTTACCGCCGTGATTCTGTCAGGTATGGGTGAGTTCTCAGAAGAGTATTTGGCGACCCTCGACGTGACAACGCGTGAAGCGACCATTGCCGATGTTTCTTCTCGTTTGGTGATGCCTTACATCTACATGGCTGTGGCGTTGCTGGCTTTGGTTGGATTGGTGAAGTTTTCATCATTACCAGAACTGAACTTTGATGGCGAAGGTGAAGGCGATCAAGATGGTAGTGTTGCACAGTTCCCGCAGGTTGTGCTTGGTGCGGTGGCTTTATTCTCTTACGTTGGTGTTGAAGTTATCGCTGGTGACACCATCGGGTTGTACGGTTCGGGCCTTGGGGTTGAGAACTTTGCTTCACTAACCTCTTATACCATGGTGTTTATGGTGATCGGTTATCTTATCGGCGTGACGTGTATCCCCCGTTATCTGAGTCAGGAAAAAGCGCTGTTAGGTTCAGCCATTGCTGGTAGCTTATGTGTTTTGGGTGTGTTGGTGAGTTCAAGCGAAAGTGCCTTTATCTCTGAAATTTTGTGGGGCTGGTCTGGTGTGCCGACCATTCCAAACACGGTGACTTTTGTTGCCATGATGGGCCTCGCTCATGCATTGGTTTGGCCTTCAATTTGGCCGCTAGCATTGCAGGGACTGGGCAAATTTACTGCTCAAGGTTCAGCTTTGCTTATCATGGGCATTTCGGGTGGTGCGATACTGCCTCTTATTTTCGGTAAAGTTGCCGAGTATACTGACAATACTCAGCTTGGTTATATCGTGGCTTTACCCTGTTATTTATTCATTCTCTTTTATGGCCTTAAAGGTCATAAGATGAGAAGTTGGAACTAGTTTATCCCTTGTCATTGTACGGATCGTTTTGATCTGCCCCAGCATAAGGATTATGCTGGGGTTTTTTACGTTTATGGCAGACTAAAAAAGGTACCGAAGCATGAGTGAAAATCAGACTAGCCAGCAGGCTGTTGAGCAGGCAGAGCAAAAGAAACGCCGGATATTATCGATTGATGCCTTACGTGGATTGGATATGTTCTGGATTATTGGCGGAGAAGGGTTGTTTGCGGCCTTATTCGTGCTCACCGGGTGGTCGTTTTGGCATTCTCTGGCGGGGCAAATGACGCATAGCGTCTGGCACGGCTTCACCGTTTATGACTTAATCTTTCCGCTGTTTATCTTCCTTTCCGGGGTTAGCCTGGGCCTTAGTGTTAAAAATATCACCAAACTACCTGGCGATCAACGTCTGTCCATTTACAAAAAAGTGTTGCGACGTTTATTGTTGCTGCTGGCTTTAGGGGTGATTTACAACCATGGCTGGGGCACCGGAATGCCGGCCTCAATGGATGAAATTCGTTATGCCAGCGTATTGGGTCGAATTGGTATTGCTTGGTTTATTGCGGCGATGATTGCTTGGCATTTCAGTTTACGTACTCAGGTCATTATCACCGTGGGCATTGCTCTGGGTTATTGGGCATTGTTGGCGTTGGTCTCGGTGGATGGTTTTGGTGGTCAATACACGTTAGAGCATTCGTTAAATGCTTGGGTTGATCAGCATTTGTTGCCGGGCATCACCTATCAGAACTTGCCGGTTGATCCTGAAGGGTTATTATCGAGCTTTCCTGCCGCCATCAATGCGATGATTGGAGTTTTTGTCGGTCGTATGATGATGGCGTGGCAAGACACGCCGAAACTGTTAATGCGCAATCTGGTGAGCTTCGGTGTGGCTTTATTGATTATAGGTTGGGTTTGGGATGGTTTAATGCCTGTCAACAAAACCTTATGGACCAGTTCATTTGCGATGGTGACCAGTGGTTGCAGTGTATTGCTAATGGCGTTGTTTTATTTACTCTGTGATGTGTTGGATTGGCACAAATTTGCCAAACCGTTTATGGTGATTGGCGTTAATTCGATTGCGATTTATATGGCCAGTAGCCTGATTAACTGGACTTATAGCGCGACTAGCTTATTTGGCGGCCTTATTGCCGGCACACCCGCTGCGTGGCATCCGCTGTTGCAGGTGATTGCGTTATTAGCCATGCAGTGGTGGGTATTGTATTGGATGTATAACAATAAGGTTTTTGTTAAGATCTAATCAAATACCAAATGTGCTATGGAATGGCGTAGGGTGGTCACGCTTTTTGTGCCCACGCGTGACCTTGCCGTCATAGTGAAGCCTTTTTCACTGGCATATGCCATGATTCGAGTTTTCCTATGAAATAATTCGTCACACTCACTTTTTTTAATGTGAGTGTGACGAATTCCCTTATCATCAACCCCGTCGAACCCGCCTACCAACCAACAACAACAACAAGCACCAAACCCCCAAACTCCCCCCACCAGATGAATTACTCGGCACTGATGTCGGTGGCGGCGTCGTCGGTGTTGGGGTTGTTGGCGTAGTAGGCGTGGTCGGCTCGTCTGCAAACAATTCACTACCATCATCAATCAAACGAAAGCTCTTATCAATACCCCCCGTATCAAGCATATCTCCGCTGCTATTTTCATAGTTGTGCCAGCTGCCATTGACCCAGTCAACCACCGTCGCCGGATTAGCATCCAGTGGCTGATTGACCATATCGACGGTATTCACCGCCAACGCCATGCGGGTTAATTGCGACCAGTCGAGCGTTTGCGGCAAACTCATGGTGAAGCTAAAGGTATCGGTTTTATAGCGATTGAAACCGACCTCTGTGGCCGTGGTCGGACCCAGTGCCCAACTACCGTTGCTGGTATCGATATCGGTAGCAATGACATTGCCGTCGTTATCAAGCCCTTGGAATTGAACTTCGGGATTAATGCTGTGATTTTGCGAAGGAAAATGGCTGACCTGATTGTTGTCGAGCCAGCGCATGGGTTTGTTAAAACTCAGACTGACCGAATATTCAACATCATTTTGCAGGTTAGGGTTTTGACTGAATACCAACGTCCTGCCGGTGGCAGACGAGACCCATTGGCCTTGCGTGACGATGTCGCCATCAGGGTTTCGAATGTGAAGCTGTTGCAACAGCGGTTTTTCTGCTTGAGTGTAAAAACCAGTGAAGGTCGCTTGAGTGGTTTCTCTGACCATACGACGAACCTGATTATTGGGCAGAATAAAACCGTCGTGTGACACCCCGTTGCCACCATAATCTGCCGAGCCGTTGGCGCTCGGTTCAGTCTCAAGGGTGGCCGAAGGGACTTCAAATATGGTGGCAAAATAATCGGCGGTGGTACCAATGCCTCCACCTGCGGCACTTGGGCCATAGCGGTATTTAAAAGCGTTGGCCGCGCGCATCTTGTTCATCACCGTGCTGGTGATGCTGTCTCGTCGGCTGTTGCCGGTCATCGGGGTAAAATAAATCTGGGTATAAGAATGAACATCAAGATACAGCCGCAAACGACCGGTGGGTGGTAAATTAGCCGCAGTGACCAGCGCTTGGATTTCGGGTTCTGATGCTGGCCCTGAACCATGGTAAACCAGTGACGTTGGGTCGGATGAACTACCTGTTGAGCTGGCCCAGTAAACCTCGTTGTTACGGTTTAAATCAATGCCCAATAAATTGTCGGTATCGGTATTGATATCAAAGTC
The DNA here is from genome assembly GCA_047617105.1 of Phenylobacterium sp. Lineage (GTDB taxonomy): Bacteria > Pseudomonadota > Gammaproteobacteria > Enterobacterales > Alteromonadaceae > JABSOG01. The sequence continues at coordinate 6,801 of JBLGCB010000264.1, forward strand.
GACATCACGCAAGTTTTTGCGCCGCATCCTGCCTTCTCTGGGGCTTTGTTGGGTTTGAGTGACCTCGGTTGGGTAACGCTGGGTCTGTTTAAAGCCGTCAATATTCAGCACCGGGATAAACTGCATATTGAGGTTATCGACCAAATACGCTTCAATATACTCATTATTGCGTTGCTCAAACAGCGCTTCCATAAAGCCAGTCACCGCTTCTGGTGATTGCCATTCTCGGGCATGAATACCGCCATTAATCAGGGTTGTCGCTTCAACAGCACCAGATTGGGTATCGCCATTGCTGTCGGAGACGGTATAGAGCCAGATATTTTCACCCTTGTGGGTTTGGCCGATGATTTCGCCGCGAATAAAATCCGCTTCGCTGACCAACTGCTGATGGCGGGCATTGAGGCTGGAATAGGTTCTGAATCCGTCGAGTGGGGTCATCGAATCAACGGGAATCGGCACGTTGTAACCCAGCGCAATATTACCCGGGTCATTGTTGTTATTGGTATAGGTGAGAATATCTGCTGCATTGGCAACATTGGCGGCGAAACTGGCAGCAATGGCAACACTTAGTAGCGTCGGTGTGACTAACGATGTGAATAATGGTTTCATCAAAAAGCGCCTCATTGTTGCTGTCTGTTTGGCTGTTTTGCAAGTATTAGGTCTAGCGCCAGTTGACTGGCCTGACGACGGCGGTTATCTGGTGAATAAACCCCATGTTGCAGTGCTTTTTTGACCGCCGTTGAATCAATTTTTGCCAGTGCGGCTGCCGCATATGAACTGCGATTGGGCCGATCGAGTAAATCAAATAAATAGTCGATAACAGTCGGTTCATCACCATAATGCTTGGCCAGTAAATTGAGGGCCAAAGAAGCCAGTTGGTGATTGTTGGTGGCCAATTTCAGTTGCGTGATGTTGGCTTGGGTAAAGTCGCCATTAGGGTCATTATTGACCATGGCTTGCAGCGCGGCAAAGCTGTATTCATCGGTCGGTTGTGACCATAACCATTGATAAAGCGCTTTGGTTTCTTGCTTATTAAGAGGTTCATTAAGGGAAAGCGCAGTCAGCTTACTTATTAACAGATTAGAAGGAGGGTTTTTTAACCCCCTTTTTAACCCTCTTTTTAACAACAGCAAGTCATGAACCAATAGGCTGTGTTGCGCCGCTGACAGCCGTGGTAAAAAGTAATCAATCGCCAGACCTGCTTTGCCAGCACCACCACTGAGTCCGGCCAGTTCATCCAACATCGTCGGCCAAGTAAATCGATTGTGGTTGATATCATCAAGCCATTTTTGCGCCAGCTCGATACTTTGCCAACGCGCAACCAAACCTCTGGCCTGAGCGGGAATATTGACCACCGACACCGGTTCGGGGTGACCGCTGTCAGGCAGACTGGAGTATAAAATATGGTCACTGTCACGTTGTTGGTTGACCCACTGTTGTTGCGCCTCGGTGGGATGGCCGAATTGACCAATTTGCTTAATCAATAACTGGCGCAACCAGGTTTGCTGCGCCTCGGGATAATTGACCAAAGAGTGTTCTAGCGCATGGGCATCGAGCAATAACCTAGGCTGAACTTGCAACTGCTGGGCCTGTTGCCCTTGCGTGGATAACTGCTGTAGTTCAGCGTTGCTGATCACCATTTGGGCGGATAGGGCGGGACTGAGACCTAATGCCAGCAGCAAAGTCGTCAGTGGTGCGATAACGGGCTTAATTGATTTCATGACAAATAACCATTAACAAAACGTAGTAACTGCCACCGTAGCAAACAAAGTGCGCTTCATCCAAACGCATATTGTATGAAATTGTTGCAGTTTGACAATCTTCGGTGTATTTTTGGCTGTGGTGTTAATCAATCAAGCCCAAAAATCAATATCTTTGCTAGACTGATATTACGAAGCACTCAATAAGTTGATTTGGTTAGATGAGATTGTATGGTGAGAAATAAGCACCTGTGGCAAACTGATGCCACTAAAAACACGGTTGTAAAACGTTTGTTGTCTGAGTCCTTGTCTGAAATGGCGTCTAAGGTGATGTTTGTCGTCATGCTAGCACCCATATTAGCGCTTACATTGATGACCAGTCCGGGCATGGCATCTTCCAGTCAGTACTTCTATTTACCGTCTTATTCTGAGCAGTTATCTAACCTGTGGGTGACCGCAATCACCCAAGATGAGCAGGGTTATATCTGGGTCGGCACCGAGGAAGGGTTAAATCGCCTCGACCCCGAACAAACATTCTCTATCAAAGGATCTGTCGCCAAACAACTGGAACTGGATGACAGTTATATCTGGGACTTGGCCACGGTGGATAAAGATCGTCTGCTGGTGGCAACCACCACGGGTTTGTATTTTTATCATTATCCCGACAATCAATTCGTTCGATTTGGCAGTGACCGCTTGTTTAAACATTACCAAGGCGGTGGGGTATTCTCTTTATCGAAGCGTCAGTCTGGTAGTATTTGGGTTCTCGCGCTCAATGGTTTATATCAGCTGGATGCCAAGGGCAACACCTTAAAAGATTGGAGCGGCTTGCTGGCGCAAATCCCCAATTCGGTCGATAACGATTTTATTGCCATAGAAGCCATTGATGACACGCAAGTTTATGTCGCCACTCGGCAACAAATCAAACGCATCAATACCCTCA
>JBLGCB010000265.1:0-9439 GCA_047617105.1 Phenylobacterium sp.
GTTGTCACCACTGGCAAACTCGATGGATAAATCGCCATCAGCCACCTGTTCGGTCATTTTTTTCATATCGTCGGGTTCACCGCCAAGAGGTTTGATGATAGACATCGTAGTGGCCAGCGCAATAAAAGCAATCACGCCTAAAGTTAGCAGTATTACGATAAACAGGCTTTGGTATAATGAATAAATCGGCCCAAACGCCTCAGACTCATCGATTTCAGATAACAATACCCAGCGAACATCGCCGATTTCGACCGGGGTAAAAGCGGATAATATCGAGTCTCCGTCATGTCCGGTAATAATGCGAGTATCTGTGGTGCCGCTTAATCCAGCCTTCACCGCCTCGGTGGCAATGCCATTGTTAGCAACGTTACCGCCAAATGATGCAATCACCGAGCGCTTGCCAGGCTCAAAAAATGAATCAGAGCGCATCAGATAATCGCTACCGACCAACAGACTCTCACCTGTCTCGCCCATACCTTCACGGAGTTGCATCACGGTATTGATTTTATTAATCGACAATTGCAACGCCAAAATAATGGTCTCGCCACTATCTATGGTCAGCGGATAAGCAATAAACGACGCCGGATCTTGGTTACTCGGGGCATAACGACTAAAATCCACCATGCCAAATTGACCACTGTCTGATACCTTGGCGAATAATCGCCCCAACCCTGAGTCGCTGTATTGTCCATTGCGTAAATTCGACTGATAATCTGCTTCTCTGGTCACGGTATAAAACACATCGCCCTGAGCATTAATCAAAAACAAATCATAATAGTCATAAGTCTTAATATATTGGTCAAAGTAACTTTGCGCATCGTGTGCAGATTGATTGACGCTCTCAACACTGCTGGTATCTAGCATACCTTTGACGGTTTGCGCCAACAGCGTAATATCGCTTTGACGCTCGGTGAAATAATAATTGATTTGCGACTTTTTACTTTCTCTGATTGCCGTGAGATGATCGAAAGTTTGTTGCTCTAATGAGGTGCTGGCTATATAACTGGAAACAAGACCGGTGATTAAAATAGGGGTTAAAGTGATTGAGAAAAAGATCAGTAATAGTTTTTGTTTCAACTTCATCGTAATTCGTCCGTTATTAATTCAAACTTGGTGAAAATCGAGCTTAAATATAGCAATTTTATAGCCAAAGTCGCGGAATAAACCCACAAACTGTGTCGCTGATTTGTAACTTAATGTGTCAAATTGTAACTTGTTAGATTAGTGATATCAATATTGTATTAAAGCGTTAATATAGAGTTACCACAGCGTTACCATTGAATTCTTTGTGCACAATGACTATTATAATAAGCAAAACGTTCACGAAATAGATAAAGGAAGCTCATGAATCAAGCCTATCCGATTGGCACCCCGGGTCAAAAATGGGGTGATACAGAAAAAGCCGCCTGGTTAGCCAGACAGTCGATTAAACGCTCTTATCAACAAGAGGTTGTCGCAAAAATTCAATCCTTAAAAACCGAAACAGCGGTTGAGGTCGAGCAATATGGTGCCCTGCCCTTTGACGTTGATAAATATCCGCTGTTGGTGGTGAAAACAACCAATTTTTCCAGCGACAAAACCACCGTGCTGATCACCGGCGGTGTGCATGGTTATGAAACCAGCGGTGTTCAGGGTGCAATCCGCTTTATTGCCACCGCCGCTGAACGTTACAGTGAGCACTTTAATATTATCGTCGCCCCCTGCATCAGCCCTTGGGGTTACGAGACCATTAATCGCTGGAACCCTAAAGCCGTCGACCCCAACCGCTCGTTTAGCGCCGATGGTCAGTCTGAGGAAGCCACAGCCCTAATGCAATATATTAATGGGCTTAACCTTGATATCAGCGGCCATATCGATTTACATGAAACCACAGATACCGATAACTCGGAATTTCGTCCCGCATTGGCCGCTCGCGACAATAGCAGCCACGATAACTGGAATATTCCTGATGGTTTTTATCTGGTCGGCGACACTGAAAATCCTGTGCCAGATTTTCAAAAAGCGATGATTGAGGCGGTTGAAAAAGTTACCCATATTGCACCGCCCGACGAAAACGGTGCTATCATTGGCGAGAAGCTGGCGCAACATGGGGTGATCAACTATCCCTGCACAGCATTAAGTCTGTGTGCGGGTTTTACCAACGCCAAATATAAAACCACCACCGAGGTTTATCCCGACAGCCCTTCGGCTGACGATGAAAACTGCATCATTGCCCAAGTGGCGGCCATTACCAGTGGTCTCGATTATATCCTTGCCAATCGTTAACCATAATGCATCTAGAACTTCATCATCAAACGGATTGAAGATGAAGTTCATATAGGCAACCGTATCCGCGCCTGACAAGTAAGCCTGAGACTTGTAAACAGGGTTTACAATCAGTTTAACCCCCGCCACCAAGCAGAAAAAGCCTGCATTTCAACCAAATCAACCGCTTCCCCAACCCCCGGCGTGATCACTTCAACCCCAGCAGACTCGCCCAGCGCGGTAATACGCTCCAGTGGCTCATACCAGGCATGAAACGCCAAATCGAAGGTGCCATTATGGGCAGGCAACATTCGCCCTCCCCTGACGTCGATGTGGGCTTGTAAACTTTGCTCCGGGGTCATATGCACGTCTGGCCAATTTTTGTCATATGCGCCGGTTTCAATGATGGTCATATCAAACGGGCCATATTGCTCGCCAATGGTTTTAAAACCATCAAAATAACCCGTATCACCACTGTAAAACAAAGACTGCCGTGGGGTTTTGATCACCCACGAGCTCCATAAGGTTTCATTACCATCGGTCAGTCCTCTACCCGAGAAATGCTGCGCCGGGGTTGAAGTTAATGACAAAGCACCAATATTGGCCGATTGCCACCAGTCCAGCTCGACAATATTATCAGCTTCAATGCCCCAATTGATTAAGTCATTGCCGATGCCAAGCGGCACAATAAAGCTCTCTACTTTATTTTTTAGTTGTTTAATTGCTTGTTTGTCGAGATGGTCGTAATGGTTATGAGAAATGATCACCCCGCGAATTTGCGGTAATCCATCAATGTCGATGGGCGGCTGATGGAAGCGTTTTGGTCCCATAAAGCTAAATGGCGAAGCACGCTCAGAAAATACCGGATCGATAAGCCAATATTCGTGATCGGCTTTAAGCAAAAAACTCGAATGGCCTAGTCTAAACAAGGTCATTCGGTCGGTGGGTAAAACCTCTAACGCCGCAGCAGTCAAAGGTTTAACGGGCACAGGTTTGATCGGTTGAGCATCTTTACGCGGCTCAAACAAAAAACGTTTCAAATAACCGGGGATTTGACCCAATGACATGGTGTCAAAGGTTTTGGCATTATGAAACTTGCCCTGGCTAAACTGCGGCGAAGCGGCAATGGCCGATTGACCAGACCCATCAGATTTAGTTGGTTGAATCAGTGCACACGATGTCATAATAACGCCCACGATCACAGTAAATAACAAAACTTTGTTCATATCTTCATCTTTTCATCAATAAACTACACTGAGTAGTGTAATTAGTTATTGTTGAAAAGTAAACTGTTCAGTGTAAAATAACCAACATACCTATCCCGAGGAGAATTTTATGGCTCGAAGCAGCAAAAAACGCGATGCCATTGTGGCCGCCGCCATTGCAGAATTTAAGGCCAATGGTTACCAAGCCACCAGTATGGATCAGATATCCCTTACCGCCGCCGTCTCAAAACGCACGGTGTACAATCATTTTGCCAGCAAAGAGCTGTTATTCGATGCCATTGTGATGCAAATGCTGGCGCTGGTCAGCACTTCGGTGTCGCTCAGTTATGCCGTTGATAAACCATTGGATGTGCAGCTCACCACCATTGGTCAACAAGAAGTGGCCTTGCTGGGCAATCAAGCGTTTGTTGATTTGGCTAAGGTGTGTGTCGCCGAAGCGATGCATTCACCGCAACGCATCAACGAAGCCCTGACGCGGGTGGAAGGTCGAGAAGGAGATTTGACCAGCTGGTTAACTGCCGCGACAACAGATGGTCGGCTGGCCATTGATGATGTTCAGTTTGCCGCTACCCAGTTTTTTGGTTTAATTAAATCGTTTTGCTTTTGGCCGCAGATGGTGCAGGGCCAGCCTTTTCCTGATGAGACCAGGCAACAGGCGATTGTACAATCCGCTGTTGCGATGTTTTTGGCACTCTACACCTTAACAGACGCTCATGGCCAATAGAATAAGGATTTATAACGATGAAAACGTACACTGAAATATTTGAACATCGTGGTCATGAATATAACCAGGCCAGTTTAATCAGCGCCACCGCCAGACAAACCGAAGTCGATGCGTTGTTAAACCTGTTGTCGTTCAGACCAGATTTAACCATTGTCGATGTGCCCGCTGGCGGCGGTTTTGTCGCCAAACGCATTGAAGCTAGGGCATTACCCCATCAACAGGTGATTTGTGTTGAACCAGCAAAACAATTTGCCGCGGCGATACCGGCGCATTTCACCGTGCTCAATGAAGAAGTTGACGCCTTGAGTCTTGAAGATAACAGTGTCGATGTGGTGTCAAGCCTAGCAGGCTTACATCATATTGAAAACCGGATGCCCATTTATCAACAGTGGCACAGGGTATTACGACCGGGCGGTCGGCTAGTGATCGCCGATGTTAAAGAACACACCGCCACGGCACAATTTTTAAATGGTTTTGTTAATCAATATAACTCATCTGGCCATGAAGGTTTGTTTATTCGCCAAGGAGAGTTCGAGCTGGGCCTAGTGAAAGCCGGATTCAGTATTGAGCACAATCAGCTCACCGATGTGCGCTGGCACTTTGATAACCAGCAACAAATGGGTGAGTTTTGTAAAAGTCTGTTTGCTATTGATAACGCCTCTGTCGCCCAGGTGATTCAGGTGCTGACAGAGGATGTGGGCATTTCTGAGGATAATCGCGGGGTGGATTTGCATTGGCAATTGCAATACGCCTGCGGATTCAAAAAATAACGAATGTTATATTTGGCAATCAGTAGCAGCGGCACACAACGCTTGATACTGGGTCTGCGCTTTTTCATAATCCTGCTCAGCGGCTTTTTTAAACCAGTAAAGGGCTTGTTGTTGGTCTTTGCTGGTCCCTACCCCGTCACGATACATCTCTGCCAGATTGGTTTGCCCTGCCGCATAATGGGCTTGCGCCGCTTTACTAAACGCTTCAAATGCGCCGATATAATCTCGCTCATAACCGTCTTCACCACGATATAAAGCGACCCCTTGTTGATTATCCGGGTTCGCCTGATACATATACACTTTTGGCTGTGATGGTCGGCCGACCAGCCAGCCATCAATGGCCAAATTCTCAGCTCGTCTGACATCATAAATGATCTCAGATTCGACTAAGCTGGCCAGTTTGGCATGGCTTAAGGTCAAGGTGTCTGACGAGAAAAAACCTTCGAGCATCGCCCGGTCACCTTTGAGTTGTGCCCGTGCCCCACTTTTAGTTATCAATAGCTTAAAGCTACAGTAAAAACGATAAACCAGGCAGCGTATTTCGACGGTTGGTGATTACACGGGATGAATGACGGCTAAACCTTTGCTAAGCCTTTGCTAAGCCGCTAAGCCTTATAAAACCTGAACCTTATAAAACCTAAGCTTCATACAACTCATTAACAAAAGTTTGCAATCTAGCGACCGCTTCAGTTGGCAATGCTTTGGTAAATTTAATTTGAGTCACTGCCCCTTTGGTATTGGTTTTGACATTAACGTGTTTGCTCCAACCTTGCGCGGCTTCTATCGTTGCTGGTTGCTTTTCTTTTGGCTGCTGACAATATGACACGATAAGGTTGGTCAATTCTGTGCAGTTAATATCTTGATCTAATTTGTAATCGGCTCTGAGTCTGTCAATGATATGCTGGTCTTCGTCTTTGATCGCAGCCACAATCTCATCAGCGGTTATCGCAGTGTCAGCTTGCAAGGCTTTATTAAGTTTGATGATCGTCGGTTTGCCGATAACATTGATAGAAGGATATAACATCAATAAACCAGCGTCGATTTTAGCACCGTTAATGCCGATACCTACCAAGGTATGAGAAACCTTGCCGCCTTCGATATCAGTCGCGATTTGCCTTAAGGTTAAGCCGCCCTCTTCCTGATGCTTAAGCCAACCATAACCCCGTTCAATTAACGAAATATGGCTAGAAATGTTTTCAGCCTGGGTGATGGCTTTGGCTTCATCATCTGTGATGTCGTTTGATACCAGCACAATAAATGCTTTTTTGGCGTAATACGTGGCCAAGCGACGGCAAGAACCATAGATCACGCTAATACCATCAGCGGTTTTTCTGGCAATAGCCGGGGTCACCTGATTGCTGATTTTAATGCTGTCAATCAATGGTGCCAATGAGTGTTGGGTTAAAAACTGTTGATTTCGTTTGTTTTCACTATAAACCGACGTTTGTTCAATAATGGCTTCGCCCTCAAAACGTCTGAGTTCAAACTCAATCATTCGCCCGGGTGTACATGGAGAATCTAGCGTGATGTTATCACCCTGATTTAATAAGTCATCAATATCTACCGAAGACACTTCGGAGGCACCGAGCATGGTTTTTCTGGCCATTTGTTTTGTTGTCCTTTCTGTCTTTTTGCTAAAGGCTTAGTTTTAAAGGCTTAGTCTTCTAAAGGCTTAAGCTTGATTCTCGGCAGGGTTTAACCAAACCTGAAGGCAAAGTGATTCAATTTCGCTAACCACATCAGTCAGGTTTTCGACTGCATTTAATAACTGCTTACGTGATTTGGGATATTCTGATGGTTTCATATCAAACACAGTCATCATAAAGTCGGCGCAAATAGGAATGGCTTTGGTATGACGAATGGCATAAGGAAAGACCCGCACACCAAATAAAGTTTTTAAATCTTGTACGTAGGTGCGATGCACCGTTGAAGCATTGCTAGCACCAGCAGAATCAAAGTTAGTCACCAACAAGCGAATATAATCTAGCCCTGGGTGCCCAGCTTTGGCGGCGATGGCATAAATTTCTTCAAAACGGGCGAGATATTTTAGTGTCGCATCAAATGAAATAAACTCGGGGATCATCGGCAATATCACACTGGTGGCGGCATAAATGGCGTTGTAAAACGCTTTATTTAATGACGGTGCGGTGTCGATTAAGATAATGTCAAAATCATCTTTTACCGCATCAATGATTTTTTCGTGAAGAATACGATAAACATCGAGTTTCTGATCTTCAGGCGCGGCCAGTTGTAATTGTTCGGCATAACTTTCAAAAAAGAAGTCACTCACTCTGCCGGGAAGATAATGTAAGTTAGGAATGTGAGTGGGTAAAAAACAACTGCGAATAAATTCCTTTTCGTTTTCACCTTCATCAAGTTCATATTTGCCCTGCAACAATTCACCGACGGTAAAATCGTCATCAGATAAACCCGGGCAACCAAATATAGATCCGGTGCCTTGTGGATCTAAATCAATAAACCCTACTCGATAACGTTTGTTATTGGCCACCGCCAAACCTGTAGCCAGGTTAACTGCACTGGTGGTTTTACCAACACCGCCCTTTAAATTGGCCGTGGTAAAAACTTGCACTTCTTGACTAGCCGTGCGATCAAAACGAGGCACTTCTAGTTTGTCAGCGAAAAAGTGTAAGTCTTCAATGGTAAAACGATAGTGACCATTCTCTTCACGTTGAAAAACTTTGCCTTCATCACCTTGTTGCACAGCGCCGATAAGTCGGGTGAGGGTATTTGGATGTGGCACACCCAACCAGGCTTGCGCTTCAGCTTTTGAATAGGTGCGAACCATTTGTTCATTGTTGTTGGCACTGCGAGTTTGACTCTGTTGAATTTGTTTAATTCGCTTTTGCGATATTTCTTTCAACAATCTGATTTCTTTGAGCGTTGTCAGTGCTTTGGTTGAAACTGACATATCTTATTATCCGTAGGGCTAAAGGCATAGTGTGTTGGTATTATAGATGTCAATAATGAAAAAGCAACACGTAATAAGAATAGTCGTTGATAACTTTCTTTAAGGTGGTATGTAAGGGGGGTTTTACTCTGTAAACAGTGTTTACAGCAGGTTTTAAAAGTCTAAACCAGCAATAGAACAACGTAGGGTGGTCACGCTTTATGTGCCCACGCGTAACCTTGCAGCCATAAACAAGCTTCGCTTACTTGTAAACAGTGTTTACAGCAGATTTTATAAATCTAAATCAACATTAAGGTAATGTAGGGTGGTCACGCTTTTTTTGTGCCCACGCGTAACCTCGCAGTCATAAACAAGCCTCTGTTTACAAGCTTTGATAAGATTAAACGGCAATAGAATCGTGATACAAAGAAGAGAGTTTTTGCAAAATAGGTGATTTCACATCGCCATCCCAATCAGCAGCGATTTTTATCAATTGACCTCGGCCACTTAATAAATCAAACAGCTCATCGACTTCTAAAATAGTATGATGTTGATTGACCAATGCATTAAGAATATCTGAAAACAGGGTAGGGGAGATCTCTTTTTTATTGGCAGCTTGGCCTGCGGTAAGCAAACTGAGTTTACTGCGCAGGGTTTGTAGATGGGTAAAAAACGCTGCCTGATCTTCTTGTTTTTTATGGACGTCTTCGCAAACATATAAAATTTCAGAATCATCACTATAAGCAGTGAGTCGTTTACTCATTTGATGCTTGGTGATAATCATTGCGGTTTTGCCGACTTTGGTAATATCAATGTCTTTTAATAGTTGATCAGAATTCAACAATAACCGCATATTGGATTCTTGAGGAAACTCGCCACCACGATTATCTTTAAATTGTAAAATAGGCAATAAGTTGCCAATGGGATTGGGGATAGTTGGTGCTGCCATGGTGCCTTGTGTGGTGAGACCATTTTCATCAGATTCAAGTCCGGCATAAGAGAGCATTTTTCTGGTATCGAGTTTGCAATGCAATTGAACAATGACGTCTTTGACCAGAGTAATGGTGATCATGAAACCTTGAATGTCGATCAGTTGTTCGCCATCAGAGGGCAATTTGGTTTTGTCTTCATTCCAGCTGTTTAAGCCACCAATAAAGTCTCTTTTAAAATTATGTAGTAGAGCACTTGAGTTGAGTTTGTCGTGTAATTCTTCAACCGTCAGGCTCCATGTTTTGGTGCGATCAAAGCTGAAATGATTTCTTAAAATCATATAAAACAAGAAAATCAAAGTGGGTGCTGCGAGTATTTTTAATGGAATAACAAAGAAGTATTTGTCTGTTAGCATTTTATTAAACAGGGTAGAGTGCCAGCTAATCATAAAAGCAAAAGGTTTTATCTTAACTGATTTCTTTTTGTTCTTGTCTTCAGTAACAGCAGGGCCTTCTTTAGAGATTGCCTGACAAGATTCAAAGAAGCGGAAATCTTGGCTAACAAAAATACTTTCGCCTTGAGCATTTTCATACATTGCTTCTAATTGATGTAAGTCAAAACTGGTGTCTTTAATACG
>JBLGCB010000266.1:0-9407 GCA_047617105.1 Phenylobacterium sp.
ATTACTATCACTATGGCGATAGTGGCTAAATTTTTCTGACGATTCATCGAATCTGTTCAGTCCGCCGCCACGGGTACCCAGCCAAAGGGTACCATGGCGGTCTTGGGCGATAGACAAGACAAAATGATGGCTCAGGCTGTTGGGATTGGCGTCATCAAGGGTATAACGGACAAACGTTTCAGTTTCCTGTTCAAAGCGGTTGAGTCCGCCGCCGGTGCCAATCCACAGCCTGCCTTGATGGTCTTCAAAAACCGCTTCTATCCAATTATTTGAGATGGAGTTGGGGTCTTTGGGGTCGTGACGAAAGACTTTGAAGTGATAACCATCATATCGATTAAGGCCATCTTGGGTGCCAAACCATAAAAACCCCTGGCGGTCCTGAACAATATTAAAAACAGTGGCTTGTGATAGTCCGTCTTCAAGGGATAAGTGGTCAAAGCGAGTGAATACAGACTCGGCGGTGGAGATGGCAACGGCATTCAATGCACTCAATAAAAGCAGCAACAAACCAAACAACCGTAAAAGTCTTGTCAGCATAAAGGTAGGTTATTCCTGTTATTGTTTTATCGTATTCGTTGTATTTAGGGAGGAACTATATTTAAGCATAGCACAGAGTTCTCAATAGGTGACCAAAATAAAAAGGCGCTTTTAGCGCCTTTTGTACATGGATAGCCCTGTCCTGGGTGGGTTTTCCTTATAGCTTGCGATCACTGACCTAGGCTAAAAATGCCATCGCCAAGGTTTTGATACCAGCTGACATAACCCTCAGGGGTGAGCAATAAAAAGTCTAAGTCGCCGTCGCCATCCCAATCCTGTTGGAGTCGTTTTTCGACCACGGTGGTGGGCGCAAACAACACTTGTGATGGGTTAAATCCATCCGCTGTTCTTGGTTGCCACGACACCGCGTGGGTACTGGTATTATACGAAAGCAGGTCGATTAAGCCGTTTTCATTAATGTCTGCACTGTCGTCAAAAGTGAGTTCTGGTGACAGCACCGCGGCGTCAGCAAAGGCAAAATCGCCGAGGTTGCTAAAGCTTTGCTGCTCAAACGGGTAGGGCCATGAAGAAAAATCAGCGATATCATGGCCGACCAACTCTGGCAGGTTATCGTTATTCAAGTCGACAAACCAGGACTCGCCCAACATATCATCGTTGATAATAAAATTATGATGATAACTTGGCGCTATGGTTTGCCCTGTTGCGGTATAAACACTAACAGCATGATTGCCGACAAATACGTCGCCACCACCGCTATAGGTATTCACTTTAAAGACCAGATTGTTTGACCCGTCATTATTGAGGTCAAGGGTTTTAAATTCGAAATCATAACCGCTTGGAAAGGTCATGCCACCACTGGGATATGATTTGAGCTCATGAGGGGATGAGAAAAGCCTGTCTGCATTGCCCTTGGCGTAATAAAGACGCTGACTGTTTGGATGACTGTCGGGGAACTCATTGCAAAAAGCAACCCAGCTGATATCCAAAATACCATCGTTATCGACATCCAGCAATTGCGTGGCGTTCTGCGTGGTTGGCAGGCAGACGAGGGTTTCGTCACTCCAGTCTGTCATCAGCAGAGCAGCTGCTGCAAAGCTATTATCCTGCTGATTTTCTAACCAATGAATGCCGCCGCTGGTGGTATAAACAATATCGTCGAAACCATCAAAATTGACATCGGCCACTTTGACGACATTGATGTCTTGTTCACTATTACCCACCGTTAAAGGGTGAGCAAACGAACCCGCCGTGGTTGTGGCATACCAGACAATATCATGCAAATCATAAGAGACTAGGTCTGGTAAACCATCTTGATTGAGATGGCCGATGAGGGCGTTTTGGGGGTTGTTGATATGAAATAGTTCGGTGAGGGTAACTTCAACACTGTCTTGTACTGATGTGCTTGAATCGTCTATTGCGGTTAATTCAAAGCGTAATAGTGTGACTTCATGGACCACTGGTGTGGCAAAACTGGCAGTCAGAGTATCGGCATCTTGCAGCTCGACGGCAGGGCCTTCGGTTTGTAACCACTGTGCCGAAGCGATATGGCCATCGGCATCGCTGGCTTGACCCGACAAGGTGACCGTTGGCTGCTGACTGATGGATTGATCGGCTCCGGCCGACACTAACGGCGTTTGATTGCCTTTGACGATGATATCGGTCGAACTTTGTGCCGTTGCGCCAAGGTTATCGGTGACGGTGAGTTGAAAGCTTAGCACTCGCTCTGAATCGTTGGCCAGTGGCGGGCTGATAAAGTGCGCGGTGAGGTTATCAAAATCTTGCAGCACCACCGCAGGGCCTAAGAATTGCTGCCATTCTATGGTGGCGATTGTACCATCGGTGTCGCTGGCAGTGCCCTGTAAGGTGACTTCTGTCTGGGTTTTAACGGTTTGTTCTGCACCACCATTGGCAATAGGGGAGACATTCACTGGTGGTGGAACAACAGGTGGTGTCGGGCTGCTTGATGAGCCGCCACAGGCGCTTAATAATACGCTGGAGAGAATTAAAGTGGGATACCATTTTAACAGTTGAGTTTTCATCATTGACTTCCTTTTATAATCTAGCGGCGCAGGCTAGCGTAAGATGGTTTAAAAAGCAATCGGTTTATTCTTGCTTTTGTGACCTTGCTCACTGTTTCTAATTCTGCTATTGATTAATATACAAGCAACTTCAAAGGAAATTACCACAGTGATAAAGAGGTGTTTATGTTTAAATTCGGTCAATACGCCATGCTGACAGCGATGTTTTTGCTCACCGGGTGCGCCGTTGCGCCCAATGCCGGTGATGTCCGGCTGGAGCTTGAGCAAATGCCACCCAGCCTGCATGAAGTCTCAAGCATGGAGACCGGCAGCGATAACCCCAAATTTTTAAGCTGCAATTATGGCTATTATGAAGATGCCTATGGTGCGCACCATAACAAGGTGGCTATCGCGGGTTATCAATATGCGTTAATGGCCAGCAATAGTTACCATAACAATGTCGCTTTTAATATTCCTGGTTGGACCCACAAATCACATTTTAGGGGTAAACAGGGTGCTCATGCAGAAAGTGGTTTTCAGGCAGATGTTTATGAACATAGCAGCCAAAATAGCGTCGATAAGGTCGCCATTATTTTTCGGGGTACTGACAGTGCTAAAGACTGGGATGCCAATTTGGCCATTGCTACCAAGAGTTCCGGCAGAAAACCTGCTCAATATCATTTGGCGATGAAATTATACAACGGCGTGGTTGAGCAATATCAAGGGAGCGATTCTGTTAAAGCAATGCCGCAAATTATCTTGGTGGGTCACTCTTTGGGTGGCAGTCTGGCTTTTCATGTGTCGTGGTACCAAGACAATGCGATGTTATTTGCTTTTAATCCTTCTGAGCGAAAATGGGTCGAAGGTGAGCCGACGTTCAACAATCAACGCTATGTTTTGCGGGAGAAAGGTGAGGTGTTGGGTTTGACCCGAGGCATCAGGTGGTTCAACCCCAAGGATAATAATTTGCAATTGGCAGAAGAGTATAATTTCACCACCGGTAGCAGTACAAGGCAGCATAGTGTTTATTACCTGGCAAGAGGGTTGTTACTGCTGGCTGCGGCCAGAGGGGATACAATGGCGAAAACCATTATGGGGCGTAATTTGGGGTGTGAGGTGTGAGGGTTTACATCTTGACTAAGGACAGTCACTTATAGAGGATAAAAAATAGACAAACCAGTGACCTTGTTCTACGCTTGGTATTAATCAAATCGAAAGCCAATATGCTCCCGGCATTGGCCCCTTACCTACTTCCTTATAGGCAACTACAAGGAAAGTTCAAGATGGCTAAACCGCGTAAAAGCATTATCGATCTCAATGCTACCCTTTATTATCACTGTATCAGTCGTTGTGTTCGTCGTGCATTTTTGTGCGGCGAAGACGAAGTCACCGGTCAAAACTTTGAACACCGTCGGCAATGGTTGGCTGATCGCATTCTATTTCTCCCAACAATCTTCGCGATTGATATTTGTTCCTACACAATTTTGCACAATCATTATCACGTTGTACTTAAAGTCCAAACACACCGAGCAAGTGAATGGAGCGAATCCGAAGTGGTTTACAGGTTACGTAGCCTCCACAAGGGAGATAGCGTAGTGGTTGACAACTACTTGGATGGCAAGGCTACAGGCGGAGAAATTATTACCGCCAAGGAAGTGATTGAAGGGTGGCGAGCCAAATTAACCAGTATCAGTTGGTTTATGAGAAGCATCAACCAGTTCATCGCTTGCCAAGCCAATAAAGAAGACGAATGCACGGGACATTTTTGGCAATCTCGGTTTAAATCTCAGGCACTGATGGACGAGGCTGCAATTATGAGTTGTATGGCTTATGTTGATTTAAATCCCATTCGAGCGGGTATCGCCACCAATCTCAATGACAGCGAATTCACTTCTATCAAAGACCGTATTGATACACTAGTTGACGCGCAGAAACCTTCGAATGACCATCAAACTAGCCCTTTGCCTTACCAGCCTGAAGCCCTGTTAGATTTTGGTTCTCAACCATCAAAAGATGTGATTCACTTTAATTTAATCGATTACCTGGTACTGGTTGACTGGACCGGACGACGTATACATCCTGATAAGAAAATTTTTATCGACAGCGAAGCCCCTGCGTTATTTGACCAGTTAGGCGTTAACGAAGAAGAATGGTTTCAAGGTGTTGGTTGACGTGTTTTAAGTCCGAACCGACAATGTAACAACCTCCAAAAACGACCAACTTCTCTGGTTGTTGAACTCTTTCGATTTGATTTCAGCCAATGGCTGATACCTTTCCTTTGAAATGGTTATAATCTCCCCAAACAACAACACAGAAGATAAAACTATCATTGTATATCTATGGCGTTGTTAAATATTGGATATTTTGAACCTGGCTTTTTGATCTTGGACACACACTATTTTCGATTAAATATAATACGTAAAAAGTGTGTGTCCATATTAAAAAATTAGGGCATTAGCAATTAATAGCAATGGTAATAATACATTGTACAAGAAGCAGGATGGCCGTGATTAAAACAGTTGTCATACCAGCTGTCACAACGGTTAAAACTATCATCTGGTTGGGCATTTACCATGCCTGACAAACCGATACCAAGGCCTACGAGCAACAACATTTTTTTAATTTTATTGATTTTCATCTTTTATTATTTCCTAATTATCTATCTGAAAGCCAGACAGTGACGTCGTTATACCAGTTATCTCAAATCATAACAACATGTTCGTAAAAAAGTAACAAATGAGTTTTTGCGATTGTTGTGGATTGATATGTTAACAAAAGGTTTCCTCCTTCCTAACACCCAAACAAAAGCTGCCCAATAAGACAGCTTTTAACCAACCAAATCAAAAAATCCCCTGACTTCCTTTAAAAATACACCATATCAACAAAATGTTGCTGACCGATTCCTGCCGGTTTCACCAGTTTTTTGCAGTTTTTACATCTTTTTTGTAAAATAATGAAAAAATGTAATGAAATTGTAAAGAAAAATCTATATCCTGGCTATCTTTCACCAAAGCCAAAACCGAAAATAAGGTTTAAGCAGTGAAATCCCCCAATAACAATAACCAGACAAAAAAGGAAGCAGGAGATTAAATCATCCGATACAGGAGATTTAATGGCCAACAATACCAATCAAATTAGAGAGACTTCAAATGAAAACTGGTTCTTTTTATAAGAAGCTAAACGGGATTAACGCCATGAACAGCTCCACCATACGCAATGCGACTTTATTGTGTTTATTGGCCAACGCACCCGCTGCATTGGCCGATATTCCAGCAGCTTATTATGACAGTGTGAATACTGCCAATGCACAGACATTGCATAACAGCTTGCATGAAATTGTTGATGATCATCAGCGTTTCCCTTATACCTCAAGCGCCACCGATACCTGGGATATTCTCGAAGCGGCCGATGAAGATCCGGCTAACCCTAATAACATCATCGATATTTATAAAAATGCCAGCTATGCCAAAGAGGGTGGTGGTAATTCGTTTTATAACCGCGAACATACTTGGCCTAAGTCTTATGGTTTCCCAGATGATGGCAGCGCTAACTATCCTTATACCGATACTCATCATTTATTTTTGTCTGACAGCAGCTATAACAGCAGCCGCAGCAATAAACCTTATGCCAACTGCACCTCAGGCTGTAGTGAAAAAGTCACGTTATTAAACAATAACCGCGGTGGCGGGGCAGGTGAGTCTAACTGGACTGGCGGTTCATATAGTGACGGCAGCTGGCAAACTTGGTCAGGACGTAAAGGCGATACCGCCCGTGCCATGATGTATATGGCCGTACGTTACGAAGGTGGCACCCATTCTGTGACTGGCGTCTCTGAACCTGATTTGCTTTTGACCGATGACCGTTCTTTGATTAATTCATCTAGCACCGGTTCTAATGGTTCTATCGCTTATATGGGCTTAAAATCTGTGCTGTTACAATGGCACAAAGAAGACCCGGTTGATGCCTTTGAACAACGACACAATGATACCGTGTATTTGTTCCAGGGTAACCGTAACCCATTTGTTGATCACCCTGAATATGCTGCCTGTGTCTTTGAAGGCATTTGTAGCGGTGGCACCGGTGATACCACCGCACCCTCTAGCCCAGCAGGTTTAAGCGCCATTGGTGGCGATGGTCAAGTGACCCTTGACTGGACTGCCAACAGCGAAAGCGATTTGGCTGGTTACCATGTTTATCGTGGTTTAACCGCAGGTACAGCCAACAGCAAAGTGAATGTCAGTACCCTGACCGGTACTACGTTCACCGATACCAGCGTTGCTGATGACACCACTTATTATTATGTGGTGAAAGCCGTTGATACTTCATTCAATGTGTCTGACGCCAGTGTTGAAGCCAGTGCAACCACTGATGCCGGCACACCGCCACCACCACCGGGCGAAATTAAGGTGTGGATTAATGAATTACATTATGACAATGCCAGCACCGACAGTGGTGAAGCGGTAGAAATTGCCGGTTTGGCAGGTACTGATTTAAGCGGTTGGAGCATAGTGGCTTACAATGGTAACGGTGGTGCCAGTTATAAAACGGTGAGCTTGTCGGGTGTGATTGGCGATCAAAACAATGGCATGGGCACTTTAAGCTTTGCCGCAGTCGGTTTGCAAAACGGCGGACCTGACGGTATCGCACTGGTCAATAGTGCAGGTGTATCGGTGCAGTTCTTGAGTTATGAAGGTGCCTTTACTGCGACCAATGGTCCGGCCAACGGTTTGGCTTCGGTTGATATTATGGTGGCCGAAACCAGTTCGACCCCAGTCGGTTTTTCTTTGCAGTTATCCGGTTCTGGTAGTAACTACGCTGACTTTAGCTGGCAGACTGTTGCGAGCAGCACTTTTGGCGCACTGAACAACGGTCAAGATTTTGGAGGTGATACGCCGCCGCCAGTGAATCAAGCGCCTATCGCGGCATTCACTCGTAGCTGTAATGCATTGGCCTGTTCTTTTGACGCCAATGACAGCGAAGACACTGACGGCACTATCGCCAGTTACGACTGGGACTTTGGTGACGGCAATACGTCTACCGGTGTTAATGCCACCAACGCGTATGCCTTTGCTGGTGATTACATCGTTACTTTGACGGTTACCGACGATGCTGGTGCCACTGACAGCACCACCGCTTTGGTCAGTGCTATTACCTTGACCGACCAACCTTGGGTGAATGAATTCCATTATGACAATGCCAGCAGCGACAAAAACGAAGGTATTGAAATTGCGGGTATGGCAGGCACTGATTTAAGTGGCTGGACCATCGTTGCTTATAACGGTTCCAATGGCACTCACTATAAAACCGTGAGCTTGTCAGGTGTTATTGACGACCAACAAGGTGGTTTTGGTACATTGAACTTTGCGGTAAGCGGTTTACAAAATGGTTCACCAGATGGTTTTGCGCTGGTTAATAATAGCGGCAACATCATCCAGTTCTTAAGTTATGAAGGTACGGTAACGGCAACTTCTGGTGTGGCTGCTGGTTTAAGCTCAACAGATGTTGGTGTTAGAGAAAGTTCATCTACCCCAGTAGGTTATTCACTGCAATTGGCCGGTGAAGGGACTCAGTACAACGACTTTACTTGGCAGTCAGTTGCAGCCAGCACCACGGGTGTTGTCAACAATGGTCAAATCTTGGGTTATCCGAATGAAGCGCCAGTGGCTTCATTCACTCAGCTATGTTACGGCGTGAAGTGTACTTTTGATGCCAGCCAAAGCAGCGATGCCGAAGGCGAGATCAGCAGTTACAGCTGGAGCTTTGGTGATGGCAGTACCGCTGACGGTGTAAGCCCAGCGTACAGATTTGCTGATTATGCTGATTATGAAGTGACTTTAACCGTGACTGATACCGAGGGTGCCAGCGCGCAAATCACTCAGACAGTGGCTGTTGTGATGCAAACCTATTTCGACAATACCACTGTGACGGCTATCCCTGATCACAACTGGACTTACAGCGAAATTGTGGTTGACCGTGAAGGTGCTGCTGGCAGCATTGAAATCGCGGTAGACATTACCCATGCTTATCGTGGTGATATCAAGCTAGAATTAGTGGCTCCTGATGGCAGTAAGTATAAGCTGAAGAAACACGAGCGTAAGGACAATGGTCAAGACATTAACGTGATTTACAGCGCTGATGTCAGTGGCGATGCCGCCGGTACTTGGACCCTTGAAGTGAAAGACCAGTACTGGGGTAACACCGGTCAAATCAACCAGTGGTCATTGCAATGGTAAGTGTTTAATTAACGCAAACTTTGTGAACTAATCAAGCCCGGCTTTTATGTCGGGCTTTTTTTTGCTTAATTATTTGGCAGGATATATTTACAGTACTATAATGATATTAAATTCAACTAATAACCACCAGATGGAGGTGGCACCATGAAAACATTTACCCTTGAACAAGCAGATGAAGATTTTTTTGCGGTTTTAAACGCAGCAGCGACTGACCCTGAGGGGCTGGTTGAGATTATGGGCGACCATGGCCCCATGCAGGTTAAATGCACCTCATGGGGTGCTGGTGAAAGAAGGCCAAATGCTGAACCAGAGGTTGAAAACCCACCTGAGTAGCATGATTACAGCTATGGAATGTCGGCTCTGACCATATACTGCCATTTAGGGTAACAAATCAAAAAGTGCTTTTTCTTCCTCTGCGTTGCCTCAGCGCCCTCTGTGGCTCTGTGGTAGTCGCAAAGAACGAAGCCACTTGTTACCCAGTTTGATTGGTGCCGGAATGTCATATCTGAGTTGGCCGAAACTGATAACCTCCACGCGTGGGCATGAAAAGATTGCCCACCCTACGCCGGAACCTATAACCTCCATTTTTCCTCCCCCCCCCAATCTTTATTACCCCCTTAAATTGCACTTGATTAAACGAAGGTGTAATGGACTGTAT
>JBLGCB010000267.1:0-9405 GCA_047617105.1 Phenylobacterium sp.
GGCGAGTAAAAAGAATCGGTGTTTGGCTTAAAGTTTGTCAAGCGCTGTTAATATTGCCTGTTACTATAATGGCTGTTGTTATTATATTTCCTTTAATATTGATGTTATTTTGAATGTTATTGATACTCCAGTAAGCTTTATCTAGTTTTTACAAAGCATCAATTCGTGCCGCTTTTTCCTCTATTTGTTCATAAATGTAACGAGGCTGCTTACTGCCACGTAAAATCTCGTAGATGGGTTGTGCAGTATCACTTCGGTTAATATGCATTTTGGTTAAAAACGCAAATGCTGCCATTTGATCTTTTTCGTTTAATATCGCAATAACGCGTTTGAACGGATCAGTGACTTTATTCTGGTCATTAAATTGAAAAGTTGGGTGGTATAGCTTACCTGCGACTTGTAAGTGGAAAAGCTGATGTTCTTTTCTTCTTTTTGATATCGCAGCGGTAGTAATACCCAGCTTAATCGCCAATTCTTTAGAGCTGTAACCGCCACCATGCTGGGTCAGAGAAGTTAGAAAATCATTTTTGGCCTGTACGCGCAAATTCTCCTGCGCGTGACTGTCTGCGTTGATAAACACACTGGCTTCTGCCATTTTTTGGCCTATCTCAATGGAAAATTCAGTATCTGGGAGTGTGTTTAACGCGATCAAATCTGCGGTGCTTAAGGTTGGTATGGACGAGACGTAAGCATTTAAAGCTCGGGCGGTAATGGCTTCTATGAGTGCATTATCCTTTGTAGCCATCTCAATGCTGTTAAAGTTGGTTTGTAATGATGCAGACATGATCTCCCCCTTATGTTCTGTTTGGTTAAGCGTATATTGGATTAGGGTTTACAGGTTAACTATATTTGAAGTGAGTCAAGCTGTCAACTTTGATTCTTTGGCATTTGATACATATTGTATCGATTTGTAGAGAGAGTGGTTTTGCTATGGATTAAGAAACGCCTATAGAGACGTTGCCTGTGCGGGGTAATCAAGACCGAGGCTTTGGGCAAGGCTGATTGTGAGAGATGGTATCTACAGATATAAATCTGTTGATCTTAAAATTCAATAAAGCGCCTTTGCTCCCCGGCGTCACGCAGTGAAGCCGGGAGCGAAGGCGATTTATTATTTATTCTTCAGGATAAAGCGTATCCCACCACAACGGCTGGCCCTTCAGTTGCTTGTCAAAGTAAGCCAGCATGGTGCTCCACCAACGCAGTCGATGGGCGCGAATCTGGATGTGATGGTCGTCGTTGGCGAATTCGATTAATTCAACCTCTTTATCGAGCAACTTAAGCGCAGTGAACATTTGATGGCTCTCGGTCACTGGCACATTGGTGTCTGAATCGCCATGGAGCAGTAACAGTGGGGTGTTGATTTTATCAGCGTTAAACAGCGGACTGCGATCGACGTATAAGCTGCGGTTGTTCCACGGGAAACTGCCCTTACTGGCCACCCCTGAATAGCCATAACCCCAATTGCCGTAACCCCAGTATTCGGCTAAGTTGCTGATACCAGCGTGCGAAACGGAGGCACTAAACAGTTCGGTTTGGGTGGCTAAATACAGGGTCATAAAGCCACCGTAGGAAGCGCCCATGTTGCCGACCCGTTTTTCATCGACAAATGTGTGTTCTTTAAGAAAAGCTTTGGTGCTATTGATAATGTCAACGGCGCTGAACTTACCCCAGTCATTGACGTGTTTGGCGGAGAATTTTTGGCCGTAACCCGTTGCGCCAGAAGGCTGTATAATATAAACCACATAACCCTGTGCGGCCCATAAACTAAATGGCCAGCGACCAGTGAAACCACGGGTCACTGGTGAAGTGCCGCCGTAATAATAGGTGATCATCGGATATTTTTTGCTGGCATCGAAGTTTGGCGGCAGGTAAAAACGACCGTCAATCACGTCGCCCTGCGCATTGGTGAAGTCCCAGTCTTTCAGCTCGCTGAATGTGCTATTGGCGTAAGCGGTTTTGGCTGAATCGATGAGTAGACGTGGCTTTTTATTTAATGGTTTGAAAAATACTTTCTGTGGGCTGGTGGCGGTGGTACCACGATAGATAATGCTGGCTTTGCGTTGTTGTGACACGCTATAAGAAGACACCACATCTAATTGGCTATCAATGCGTTCGAAACGCGCTTTTTTGGCGGTATATAAGTACAGTTGATGGCGGTCCTGGTCGATGGTTTTCAACACTAAATCATCATTGGCCAATACATCGAACTGGCTAATGCTGGGGTTAAAGTCTTTTGACAAGGCTTTGATTTTGCCATTTTTGGCCATGAAATACAGTTGATAATCGTAATTATTCGCCACTTGGCCTTCATCAATATTCAGCCCTGCACCCTCAGCAAAGTCTGGCCCGGCAGTGATGTAAATGCCTTTTTTGCTATAAGCAGCGCCACTTAATGTTCGATATTTGCCAAGTAATTTTTCAGTACCGCTGTCGATATCATATTCAATCAATTCGGTGATACCGTGGGCAGGCTGTTTATAGTCAACCGGATAACGGCTTAACAACAAACGATTATGCTCGCTGTCGATATCAAGCAATGAATGAGAGAGTTTGTGTTGGGTTAGCTGTTTGATAAAACCAGAGTGAATGTCCAGTGCAAATAGCTGTGCGTTATCGCGCCAGCCTGACCAACGGTCCTGTAATGCACGAAAGCGTTTGGTGATTTCATGTTTGGATTCATCAGCGCGATTCCAGCTAAATAAAATGGTATCGTTATTTAACCAGTTAAATCCGCTGGCACCTTTGAGCCCTTTGGCGATGGTACTTAGGGCAAAGTCGCTTCTTGACAACAAATAAAGGTTATCGGATTTGGTATATGAAATAGTCTCATTATCACCGCTCCAGTTTAAATAACTTGGGGTCATGCCCTGCCAGCGATAAAGCACTTTAAGGCTTTTGGCATCGACCAATTCAGTCTGGTAAGTTGCTTTGTTTTTGGTCGCTGGCGAATAACTGCGTTTGCTCCAAACAAATTGTTTGCCATCGGGTGACAGACTGACCTTGGTGATCACTTCGCTGTCAAATACTTGCTCGGCGTTGAGGCGGTGTTTGGGAGAGTCTTGATGAAAAGTGATGTCCTGAATGGGGTTTAGCTTATCGTCGTCATTGGTCCAGTCAACCGAGACTTTTTTCCAGTCGTTTACCTGTTCAGCCAGCACCAGTAAACGGTGATCGCCATTGATCAGGCTCAGTGAAAAGGCATTATCGTCACCTTTGATCAGCTGACCATTTTGATATAACGAGGCTTTGTCAAAGCCATTGAGGGTCAGTTTACCTTGACTGAATCGACTGGCACTCAGCTCAAGTTTTAATACCTGAATGCCCGGTTCAGTCAGTGATTTGACTTTATTCAGTGGTTGCCACTTTTTCTTTTCACCAAACAGTTTTATTGGCTGATGTTGATCCAGTGAATGGCTGACATGCTTAATCAGGTTAAATCGAATCGGGTCAGGAAAGTCACTTTGGTGGGGGCGAATGGTGGCATCCACCGCAATGGCTTTCATGACTTGCACCTTGTCTGCTGATACTGGTTTGGCTAACGCGACAGCGCTATTGGCCAGTATGATGGGCAGGGTTAAGGCGGCGATAAATGACCGTTGGTTTTTTTTCATCAACAAGTATCCACTGGGGGTTTAACAATAATTTGCCGAGGATTATTACCCAGCTTCTGTTTAGATACCATGTTAACGAACGTTAAAGTGCTAAATAATCTTTAGTCTAGGTTAATCCAAGGCTGAGAAAACCAATAAAATCGATCGGGTTTGGCGATTGAAGGCGCGGTGCAGTTATAGCGGCTGCGCTCTTTGGGTAGCTTGTGGCTGGCGCTAACGGTGAAAGTATTAACTGTTTTAGCGGTGTTTGTTGGTGGTTCTAACCATTTGACTTGTGCCCTACCTGAGCCGATAAAACATTGCACTGTGCGTGGTAAAAAATCCTGATTATCAACAGTGACCATTAGGGTTGGTGGATTTTGCGCAATAACCGGATTGGCATTCTTTAGCGCGATCACTGGCATCGCCAAACTGGCGATTTTGATGGCTAAGCTGTCCATCTTGGCATAACGTCCAGAGGCTGGAAAGCGGGGGATCCGGCTTAAATCTGTGGTTAAACCCACCGCGCCAGAATGTTGGCCAAAACCGATAAAACCATTGTCCTTCAACAACTTTTGCACTGACAGGCTGAATTCACCATAAGGATAAGCGAGCATCTGGTGGTTTTGTCCGGTTTGTGCAACGATTCGGCTTTCTGCCAGCTTAATGTCTTGTTCAACCTTGCTTAGCCATTGTTTACCGGTAAGACCGGCGGGCAGACGGACCAGATAATCATGTAACATGGTGTGGTTGGCGATGGTGGCTTTTTCACCGGTAATTTGGCGAATTTGGGCCCAACTCATATGGTTGGCGTATTTATCATCAATAGCTTTGGGGTTGATAAACACGGTGTACGGCCAGTCGAATTGCTTTAAAATTGGCCGGGCATTTTGATAGACATTGCGATAACCGTCATCAAAGGTGATCACCACGGTTTTGTCGTCAATGGCTTGTTTGGCGCGGATTTTGGCGATGAGTTGAGGCAGGGCCACCACTTTGTAACCTTGTGCTTTGAGGTAATTCATATGGGTTAAAAAAGTGTGACTCGACACACTGGTGATTGCAGGGGTTTCGCTACTGACGTGATGATACTGTAGAATAACCGCACTTAGCGCTGGCGCTGATAACATGGATGCCAATAGTAGCATTGTACTTAAAAATCGTTGGAGATAGCTTTGTTTCAATTTAATTGGTCCTCACATAAGGCATTGTTGGCGATTGCTATTCCAATGATCTTATCAAATATCACGGTGCCGTTGCTAGGATTAGTTGATACCGCGGTGGTGGGACATTTATCTGATGCTTATTATCTCGGTGGTGTTGCGGTAGGGTCGATGATTATCACCTTTATTTTTTCACTGACGGTGTTTTTGCGCATGGCGACGACTGGGGTAACGGCGCAGGCTTTTGGTCGGGGCAGTGCCGCGTTGCAATTTAAGTGTTTGTTGCAGGGTTTGCTGATTGCGTTGGTGTTGTCGTTAGTGGTGATCGTGCTGCAATCACCGATTCAGCAATTGGGTTTTATGCTTGCGGGTGGCACTGAACAGGTGCAAATGTACGGCAAGCTCTATTTTTCGATTCGCATTTATAGTGCGCCGGCGGCGATGATTAATCTGGTGTTGTTGGGCTGGATGCTGGGAATGCAGTCTGCGAGGGGGCCGGTGTGGCATCTGATTATTACCAATAGCCTCAATATTGGCTTAGATTTATTGTTTGTGTTTGGTTTTGGTTGGGGTGTTGAAGGGGTGGCTGCGGCCACGGTGATAGCGGATTATTGTGGTGTCGCGGTTGGACTGTATTTTGTGGTGCTGATTGCGCGTCAAAACGGTATTCGCTTTGAACGCAAAGACTTGCCCACTTGGGCGCAGCGTCATGAGTTGAAGCCGTTTATTTTGATTAACCGAGATATCTTTTTACGTTCTTTTTGTCTTGCCATTTGTTTTGCTTTTATTACCTTTGAAGGGGCTAAGCTGGGCGATAATGTTGTCGCCGCCAACGCTATTTTGCAAAACCTGTTAATGCTGGTGTCATTTGCCTTAGATGGGGTGGCTTACGCGGTTGAGGCGCTGGTGGGTAAAGCGGTGGGTCAGCGTGATCGCCAAGGCTTGGTACAATCGATTCAACAGGCGACTTTCTGGTCGGTGATATTTGGATTGAGTTTTACCGGGTTATTTGCGGTGGCGGGCGAAAATATTATCTGGCTGATGTCGGATATCCCTGAGGTGGTGAAAACGGCATTGATATATTTACCCTGGATTGTCGCCATGCCACTGGTTAGTCTGTGGTGTTTTTTGCTAGATGGCATTTTTATTGGTTTGACTCGGGCGGCAGATATGCGTAACTCAATGTTTATCTCGACCTTTTTCGGCTTCTTTATGTTGTGGTGGTTCACCCAAGGCTGGGGTAATCATAGTTTATGGCTGGCGATGTCTGGGTTTATGCTGTTACGCGGGATCACGTTGGCGATCCGTTTGCGGGGCTTGTTGCGTTCAGGTGAGTTAGACTTGTTGTAGGTCTTGATCGGTGATGATTGAATTTATCCACTGACAGTGATAACTTAATTGCAAGCCGCGGATTAAATCGAGAAGGTAAATATTGTGTCTTTAGCAACTCAGCACGTCATCATTAGTCGGGAAGAATATCTGGCTGGTGAACGTATCAGCGACGTTAAACACGAGCTGATCGATGGTCAGGTTTATGCCATGGCGGGCGCCAGTATCAATCATCAGCGGATATGTGGCAATATCGCTGGTGAATTCAGAACTCACCTTAAAGGCTCTCCCTGCGAAGCCCTCAGTGCAGATATGCAAGTGAATGTGGGGGAAAACTTCTATTACCCTGATGTGATGGTGGTTTGTGATTTTGATCAGTCACAACCGTATTACACCCAGTCACCAGTGATTATTGTTGAGGTTTTGTCAAAAAAGACTAGTCGTAAAGACCGCACTACTAAGAGATTGGCTTATATCAATTTACCAACGTTACAAGAATATGTGCTGGTTGAGCAAGATTTTGTCAATGTTGAAGTGTTGCGTAGAAGCAGTGAATGGCAGGGTAGTCATTATACCCTTGGTGATGTGGTACATTTTGCTTCCATTGATTTAAGTTTGTCGGTGGAAGATATCTATGAACGGGTTCAAAACGAGGATATGGCGGCGTTTTATCGATAACGATTACTTCTATAATAATTGATTCCCCAACTATTACCTTTCCAACAAAGGCAACTTATCCGCCACACCATCCCACTGCTGCGCATCAGCAGGCGGTTCAATCTGTTCAACGATGCGTGGCCAGTGTTGTGATAACTCGGCGTTAAGCGCAATAAATGCTTGTTGATCTTCTGGCACATCGTCTTCGAAAAATATCGCTTCTGCCGGGCATTCCACCGGACATAAGTCGCAGTCGATACAATCGTCGGGACTAATCACCAGAAAGTTGGGGCCTTCAAAAAATGCATCGGCGGGGCATACACTGACGCAATCGGTGTATTTGCATTTAATGCAATTGTCGGTGACTACAAAGGTCATATATTCGGTTTCTCGGCAAAATTTCGCTATCATTTAAAAACGTTGCCATTTTACATTTGTCGGTGCGTTCACGTCAATATTAACGTAAAATGCCAGCGTAAATGCAGCGCACCATTTTTTGTACCATAATAGCGTTGTTTCCGTATATGAATGAGATACTTAGGAATGAAAATTTAATCAAACCCGAAACTTGCTATGAAATGGCGTAGGGTGGGCAGGCTTTTTTTGCCCACGCGTGACACACCAGCCAAAGATAGACCCCGAACAAAGCAATCGTTCGGATATACGGCGCACATTCGGATGTTATTTAATTATTGAGCCTCAAACAGTTAAAAATGCCATTAGACCCTGTCACCTTTCACCGCGTCTTTACAGGAAAACCCCGAGATGATCAGACTCACCGAAGTTAAATTGCCGTTAGATCACGATGATGATGCGTTAAGCGCGGCTATCATTGCCAGGCTCAATATCCCATCAGCAGATTTGCTGAATTTTATCGTCTTTCGTCGTGGTTATGATGCCCGTAAGCGTAATGTTGTGACCCTGATGTATACCATAGATGCACAGGTGAATAACGAAGCAAAGTTATTGCTGCAATTTAAAGATGATCAGAAAATCAAAGAGACCCCGGATACTGAGTATAAATATGTCACTAAAGCCGCCGATGAACTTAACGAGCGGCCCGTGGTGATTGGCACCGGACCTTGCGGTTTGTTTATTGGTTTGCTGCTGGCGCAAATGGGTTTTTGTCCGATTATTGTTGAACGTGGTAAAGCGGTGCGTGAGCGTACTGCTGATACTTTTGGTTTTTGGCGCAAAAGAAAACTTAATACTGAGTCGAACGTGCAGTTTGGTGAAGGCGGTGCGGGTACCTTTTCTGATGGAAAACTGTACTCTCAAGTGAGAGATCCGAAAAACTACGCACGTAAAGTGTTACAAGAGTTTGTCATCGCCGGCGCACCCGACGAAATTTTGTACGTCAGCAAGCCACATATCGGCACCTTTAAGCTGGTGACCATGGTCGAAAAAATGCGTGCCACCATCGAATCGCTGGGTGGCGAAATTCGTTTTAGTGCCAGAGTAGATGAAATTGATATTGATAATGGTCAGGTAAAAGGCGTGGTGTTGGCCAATGGTGAGAGAATAAATACTCGCCATGTGGCTTTGGCGATTGGCCATAGTGCCAGAGATACCTATCAAATGTTGCTAGATAAAGGGGTGTTTATTGAGCCGAAACCTTTTTCTATCGGTTTTCGTATTGAGCATCCACAGTCGCTGATTGACGAAAGTCGTTTTGGCACCAATGCTGGTCACCCATTGTTGGGTGCCGCCGATTATAAGTTGGTGCATCACTGTGACAATGGTCGTTCGGTGTACAGTTTTTGCATGTGTCCCGGTGGTACTGTGGTGGCGGCCACTTCAGAAGAAGGCCGAGTGGTGACCAATGGCATGAGCCAATATTCTCGTAAAGAACGTAATGCTAATAGCGCCGTGGTGGTGGGCATCAACCCAGAAGAGGATTATCCGGGTGATATTCTTGCTGGTGTTGAATTGCAACGCAAGTGGGAGTCGGTGGCGTTTGAAGTGGGTGGTGGTACTTATGATGCACCCGCGCAAAGGGTCGGGGATTTTCTGGCTGGTGTCTCGTCAGAAGATTTGGGTGATGTTAATCCTTCTTATAACCCAGGTATTAAGTTGACCGATTTAAGCCAATGTTTGCCGGATTATGCCATTGCAGCCATTCGTGAAGCATTGCCTGCATTTGGCAAGAAAATCAGAGGTTTCGCCATGGATGACGCGCTGTTGACAGGAGTTGAAACTCGAACCTCATCACCGATTCGAATCAAAAGAGATGACAAGCTGCAAAGCATCAATACTCAAGGATTATATCCGGCAGGTGAAGGGGCAGGTTATGCTGGTGGTATTTTATCGGCGGGGATAGATGGCATTAAAGTGGCCGAGGCTATGGCGCTGGATATGATGAAAAAAGCTTAAGGGGAGTAAAGCAGCAAGTAGGTGCTGTTTTAGCCTCAAATAAGCCAAAGGACAGGCATTTTTCTGCGTCAAATCCGATCAACAAAACCACCTGATCCACCATTCATAGAGGCACCATAAATAACCATGGTCATGTTTTTTATTTTTTAGAAAATGTAACTGAAAAATATTAACTTGACTGTCGATATTATTAGGTTTATTCTGCCGCCCCTATAAACAGGTGGGGCAAACCAAACTCATGAATGCCCCGTATATTTGCCACTAAAACAGGATATTGATGGTGCAAATCTTGA
>JBLGCB010000268.1:0-9389 GCA_047617105.1 Phenylobacterium sp.
AACTATCAGCTACAAAATTCTAACCCTGATCAAGATTTTTTTTCAGCGTCAATGAACGGTCGCTTATTGAAAGTCAGTTTCAATAACTCTTTTAGTTACACTAAAGGGAACCTGAATGATTCTATCAATGTTGCTAATCGTTTGGCTGGCCGAATCGGTAAGCTAAACCTGACCCATAACCTTAATTATCGCGATATCCAACCCAAGTTTCGCCCTAATGCAGCCAACATCGAAACATTTACCGGAGATGTCTCAATTTCAGGCCGTTTAAGCCAAGATAGCCGTATTGCAGGCGGGTTCACCTATGATATTAAAGATAAAGCCAAAATAAGTTTATTTCGCCTGAGTACCGGGATGCGCCTCAGCAAAAAAATCAATTTTAATAGCCAGATTGATTACAAACCACAAAGCACAGTCAAATGGCGAGTGAATAACTCTTTATCTTGGTCGTCAAAAAAAGCCACCTTTTACTCTTCACTTTCTTATGATGCTGATGATCAGTGGGCTGTCAGTTTGGGCCTAACGTTTTCTTTAGGTTATGATGAGCACCAAGACGATTGGTTATTTAGCTCGCAGAACATCATTGCTGGCGGTACCATGGATATCAACAGCTACCTAGATCAAAATAACAACCATCAGTTAGACGAAGGTGATTTGGCGCTACCAGGCGTTAAATATGGCCATCTAAAACAGTGGGAAGGTATCAGTTCTAACGACCAAGGCAGAGTTTCATTGCCGTTTGTATCCAGCTATAGCCCAACACTGATCAGCCCTTCGTCAACCTTTGGTGTGACCCCCTCAACCTCAAGTTATGCGGTTTATACCCATCCAGGTAGCCGAATTAAAGCCCAAATTCCGTTTACTGTTAGAACCTCGGTATCGGGCTTTGTGTTATTAACCGATGAAGACGGTGACCCACTGACCAATACCAACGTATTTCTCAATAATGTAAAAGGCAAAACCATCGATCAGACCGACACCGATGACGATGGTTACTTTGAATTTAATAACGTCAGGCCAGGTAACTACACCGTTTTGGTTGACCCGACGGCATTGGGTTCACGGACATTACGAAGCGACCCGGGCAGTTTACAATTTAACACTATGCCAGCAGGTGGTTTCCTTGAACTGGGTGTGTTGGCTGCGGTACCTGCCAGTCAAAATGTCAGTGAGAGTACTCGGGTAGTTAAAGCCACCATCGACAATTATGAACCCCTTGAAGACGTTGAGAAGCTATTGGGCATCAGAACCTTTGCCTCAGATGCCGGAGACACCACCATAGCGGGTCCTTCGCCATCCGATATATCCACCACAACACGCCCAGATAATTTCGCCGAAACAGACAACGCCGCTGATAATATTTCCAGTCCCAATCCGCTGATCCCCGTTTCAACCCAAGTATTGCAAAGTGCCAGCGTATTGGCCCCACAAGCTGCCGCGCCTGTGCCGCAGTTAAAACGCTCATCGGTGCAAAGTCCATCAGCCGCAACCCTGCCCAACGCCGGTTCGGGTTTTGCCTTGCAATTTGGCGTTTATAGCACTGCCAGCCTGACCAATGATTTAATTAAAACCTTAAAAAATTCGGGTATCAATGCGCTGAGTTATTTTGATAAGCAAATCATGGGTTACCGGGTTTTGGTTGGTCCATTTAACAGCCAAGCACAAGCCAGACTCAAATCCAGCGAGATTAAAGGGCGTGGTTTTGATAACTTCACCCGTAGCTGGCCTGCTCAGGTATCACCACCAGCGAAATCATCAAGCACCAGTAGCACCCAAGCGAATTCTGCGAGTGGAATACCGGCAGCTTTGCCCGAGAAAGGTTTTGCCATTCAAATGATGGTGGCGCAAAGTCAAAAGAGCATTGACGACATCACCAGTAATAATCGACTGGGTAATGACTTATATCAAATTAAAAAAGCCCATCAGGGTGGCACCTTGAATGTGCTGTTAAAAGGTCATTACCTTACCCGCGTTCAGGCCCAACAGGCCATTAGCGGATTACCTGCGCAATGGCGCAGTAAAACCTGGATTCGCCCAGTGGGTGATTTACGGGCAGAACAAGTTAATTAGGCTTAACCCCTCGGAGGACACATGAAAACCAAACATATCCAACATCGACTGCTTTTTCCTCTAATGGCGCTAATGGTCATGGCCACATCAAGCGTGCAAGCTGCCCCTTATATCGTCCAAGCATCTAACACCTCTTTTGGCAGCCAAATTATTCCTCTGACGGGCGCTTGTGAAATGGCCTTTGATACCAGTATATTAACCAATACCGCGGGTAACTTGTGCACCACTGGCAGCACGGGCAGCCGAGGCCATTATAAGGTGTATGCGGCTCCAAGTACCACGGTCAGAATCGTGGTTCGCCCCCATAACAATAGTGGCGACGGGGTGGTATTTGCCCCTGACGGTGTGGTGTTTAGCGACTCGACAGCCGCCATCGCCTTTGTTGAACATGGCACCACCAATATTGATAGCGGTGTCTCTGGCATTGTTGAAATCTATGTCGGTGGCGAGCTCACCTTAGTCAGTAAACCGACCACCAGCACCTCTTATAATTTCACTTATGATATTGATTATAGTGAGTTGTAGGCTGTTATAGGAGGGTTGCGTAGAGTGATGTCAGAACCTTGACGTAAAAGGTGGTCTGGTTATTGCTGTACTAATGGCTAATAGAATCTAATTTAGCTGTTTTTGTGGGTGACACAATGAAGATTATTCATTTTCCTAAATATTATCAATTGCTTAGCATTGCTTGCTCAGCGCTCTGCTGTGTAGCCTTGTCGGGCTGCATGAGTACGCTTGACGCGCTGAATCCGCTGGCCGATAACAAACCTGACCAACCCGAAGTGTTTATGTATCAAACCAGTAAAGATGGCTGGCAACGGGCGGCATTTCGACAAAATGATCTGTTTAACCGTTATGAGCTGAAAATTTTTGCTTCAGTGAATTGGAAAAAACGCTCTGACGCTGCCACTTATACCTTCGACGCCATTCAAATTGCCGACCAAAGTGATGCTTATGCCATCAACCTGTTGCACCCCCAATTTGACGGTAAAATGGCCTGTGGTTGGTATTGTGAATATGTCGACTTGCCTATTACCCAACCAATGGTTGGTGCTTACACTATGCTGGATAAGATTTATCAAAGTCGTCAACCTGAACTGCTGAACTTTTATGCCAGCCTCACCCAACTTAATGAACGCCTAATTTCTATTGACCCTAGATACTTGCATTTAATGCCTGATATCATCGCCCGCATCGCCGCGATGAAGATCGAATTCGATTCTTTGGCCCATGTTATCGGTTTTTTAAATGATTACTTTGATGAGCTTAATTTTGAAACTGAGTTTGCCAATAAACCCGCGCTAGATGGTATTATCGCTAGCCATCGAAGTGCCGGCAGTGCCTTTGCATCAGATGAGCAATACATCGAAGACACTGGCACGGTCATCATCAATACCCTGCCCGATCCAAGGCTGCCCGAGCCAAGGCAGCAGCAGCAAAACATGCCAAGATATAGCAGAGAATCAGCGCAATACCTCAATGCGCCCAATCCAGATAGAGCATTGTTGGAGAGTTTTCAAACCTCCTCACCAATGCCGCATATGGCGCAGTCACGACAAACCAACAGAAGACCCGTATCCACCCAGCTATCAGGCGGTTCATATTATCCCCAACCGGCTCCCCCATCGGCCGGTGGCAGTAATAATAATAGTGGCGCTCAAATTAAAGGTTCGGCTGAAGATTCATTGTGGACCGGGCTGAGCCAAGAAGAAGTCAATGTCGGGCAACTGGTATGTTCGTATGAAGACAATTATTTTGGCAGGGTACAATCGATTGAAGGTGAGACGGTCAATGTAGCGATACAGGGTCAGGCTAAGGCGGTCAAAGATGGCATGTTTATCAATGCCGCCATCGGCATCTTGTTCCAAGCCAGTGCTGATTTTTCATATCTGCAAACAGAGGATTTTATCGCCTTTGCCGCCCATCAGGTTGCGCCTTGTAACTTATCCGGATTCTAGCGGATGATAAACACAAAAAAGCCACCTAACTAAGGTGGCTTTTTACAATCTGGCGAATTCTTTTCCCTGGCCCAGATTTATTGTTTCGACCGACTCTCACTTTTTATCGTGAACAAGCCAAGGAAGAAACGTTGTTTATAAAACCTAGATGATAAACATCCATCATGCGATATACATGAGTCTCTTAGCCTAAGCTAAACAGGACGGGTTTATGGTTGTTTGTTGCAGCCCTAAGGCTATGAACTCACCTGAGCATATCACTGTTAAAAAAATGTATCAAGCTGTTAAAAATATTAATGCAACACATCAGACCAGTTGTCACCAAACCACCTAAAACATCATAACCAATTGATTTTTAAATATTTTTTGGTTTTAAGACAAAAAAGACCAACTGTTGATTATGTAACCAAATTGGTTGCAATCGTTTATTATCAACCAGTTAAGTAACTGCGTTAGAATACTGGCTGCCCTTCGGATAAGCCCAACCGAGTAGGCCTGCCAAAGTCGCTTGGTGGCCGAATATAACTGGCAAAACACACCTCTAAACCATTATCGAGTTGTTCGCGTACCAGTGCCTTGCTGACGTAATGTTCATTGCTGCCATTGCTGATGCTATTACCTATGCTATTACCGATGTGCTGGGTAATCTTATGCTCAAACTGATGCTCGTTAAAGCAAAGCAAATCAAAACAAGCTGGGGCTATAATAGACAAAATCAACGGTATTTTTTCAATTAAATCAAAATTAGACTCAAAACTGATATAACTGCTGACTGACTGCGGGGTGACATGAATAGTCAGGTATTGCTGACCTTTAATGGCATTTAATGAATAACCACAGGGGGAAAAAACATGGTCGTCGAGCACAAAACCCGGCACCAGTTCATCGAGGCGCAAAAACTGGCGAATTTCATCGGCGGATACATCAGCGCTGGTCAGATGTGCAGTGGCCGATTCACAGATTTGGTAGGCCAGCAACTCGCTGGTTTTACGCTCACGGTCAGCGCAATAATCATTATCGAGATGATATAGGTAATTGTGATGGCCATAAAGCTCACCAAACCGCCAGGCAATACCCGTCATCTGGTTATTAAGTACTTGCACATCGTCAATAAAACGGCTCGACTGACCATTGGCAAAATACTCATTTTTGCGCTGATAGACCAATTGTAAAACCAGCTGATGGTCGACCTTAGCCATAAAGAATTCAACCGCCCTGACCAACCGAGTCTGACCACAAGTGATAATCACCAACCGATCACGCCACACAAACAGGCTCGACTCTGACAATAAAAAGGCCTTACAGTCAGCATTACTGATTTGCGACAATATCTTGGCATCACAATGTTCAACCATGGTGGTCCAAAACTCATCTGAAAAATCCTTCAGCAAACAGAGTTGATCGCCATCAATCATGATCTCGGCTTTTTTCTCTGAACCTTCATAAAACACAGTTGTTATCCTCTTTGCCAAGCCTTGCTAAGCCTGCTAAACCTTAATATTGCACCACTAGGTGATCATAAATGAAATTCACCCGGTTTATATCACTGGGTAACGGCTATTTTGCCATCAACCAGCATATTGCACAAATCATCAATGCGCTTGAGCGCTTTTAATTACTATGCGATTGCTATGTTAAAACTGGCGGACACTTTGGCTAAATAAATCACCAACTGGACCGACCAGGACAAGTTATCATTGACCAAAACAAATACTTTGTGCACAATGATACACCTCAAGTTATCTTAAAGAGGTATTTTCTTTGAATCATCGTCATCAACTACGTTCACTAATCACTTTTAGCACTTTGTCTGTTATGTCTTCTCTTGCCTATGCCGGGCCAACAGATGTGACCAACAAAGCAGCTCCTGCCAAAGCGTTTAAGCACAGCAAAGTGGCCATGGCCACTAGCCTTAACAGCCGCTCACCTGATTACAGCATCGCCAAACACCTGACATCAGGTGGTGAAATTTGTGGCACGACTCATGAAAATGGCCATCATTTGACCTCAATCGCCAGTGTTGACCCTAAAGTGGTTAATGCCCGTCGATTACAACGCGCCCAAGCTTCAGCAATGGGTTCAGCAGCAGCGCAAGCAACGGGTGAAAACTACATTATTCCTGTGGTCGTTCATGTCTTTGGTGACGCGCATAACTGCGAGCAAGACGACGGTATTTGTGTCACTGATGACATTGTCATTGATGCCCTTAACCGAACCAATCAAGATTTTCAGGGTTTAAATACCCTCGATGGCCCTGTTTCACCAGAATTTCTGGCACTCAAAGGTGCGCTCAATATCGAATTCGTATTGGCCAAAACTGATCCTAATGGTGAGCCGACCAGCGGTATCATCCGTCATTCTGACTCGGATGGACCAGGCTTAGGCAATGGTGGCGACAACGAAGGCGTCATCAACAATGCTTGGGATAATTACAAATACATGAATATCTACATCGCCAACGATTTATACGGCGATGGCAAACTCAACCGCTCTGGTGTCGCTTGGTTCCCAAGCACCGATATGTCTGATAAAGGTCTGGCCCGTGTGGTATACAACGGCAGTTACATCGGCAACAACGCCAATGAAAACTTCCGTTCAATATTGACCCACGAATTTGGTCACTGGTTAAACTTGGCCCATACCTTCAATGGCGGTACCTGTGATGCTCAAGGCATAACATTCTGCTCAATCGAAGGCGACAGTGTCTGTGATACCCCGCAAATCAGCAGCAGTCGGATGCAAAACAATGCACCAAACTGTACCGGACAGCCAACCAACACCGAAAACTTCATGCACTACAGCGACAATTACGCCCTGTTCACTGAGCAACAAGTGCAAAGAATGACCGCTGCGTTGTATCATGATTCACGGGCCACCTTGTGGAGCGATGAAAACTTGCAAGCCACCGGGTTAGGCGAATACCAAACTGACGGCCAAATGGCTGAATGGGACGGTATCACGGGTTCTGATCAACGTCCTGCTGGCGAATTGCTGCTTGAAGTCAGCGAGTTAAGCGCCGCCAAAGATAATGTCACGGTTTATGAGTTTGAAGTGCCTGTCGGCACCCAAGCCGCAGTGGTGTATCTTGATGGTTTTGCCCAAGACCCAGACCTTTATGTCGCCCATGGTCAGCCACCAGCACAAGATGAAAATGGTCAATGGACTCAAGACTTCGTGTCTTTCAAAGGCACCGACAATAATGAAGCCATTGGTATTTTAACGCCTAAAACAGCAGGCAAATATTATGTTGCCGTTCATGCTTATTCAGCATATGACAATGCTCGCTTATCGGTTGTGGCCGTTGATGATGTCTCGATTTGCAATCAATGTGAACAAATCGTAGTTCATGAAGAGAAAAATCTTAGTGCGCTTAAGGGCAGCGAACCTAAAAGATTCAGCTTTGAAGTGCCTGACAGTGCCAACATGGTCTCTTTTGAGATGCCTGGTGGTTATCTTGGCGATCCAGATTTAGAAGTCAGCTTTAACGCCATACCACAAGTCGATGTCGCAGACTGCTTACCTTGGAAAGCGCCAGGGGTACGTGAACGTTGTGAGTTTAGAGGTGACAACCTCGGTGGCACTTATAATATCCTGATTAATCCATTCAGTGATTACGCCAATGCCAGCCTGATAGTGCGTTATAGCCAAGTAAACCCTAGCAGCGATGGTGCCAATACCAAACCTAAAGCGGTCACAGCTTCAGCTTATGCTGGACTCGAAGGTCAAGAAATTGCCTTTGATGGCAGTGCTTCATCAGATATTGATGGCACTATCACCAGCTTGGCTTGGGACTTTGGTGACGGACAAACCAGTGACGAAGCCAATCCAAGTCACACCTATGCTAGCTATGGTCAATATCCGGTGACACTCACCGTCACCGACGATGATCTGGACACCAATACCATTCATTCAACCGTGTTAGTGGCTAAAACATCAGAATATTGTCAGGTCACCGCCAACAATGAATTTGATCACATTCAAATGGTGACACTTGCCGACCTTGATAACCGCTCAAATGCATCCGCCAACGACGGTTACGATGATTTTAGCGCCCTGACCGCCACACTGGTCGAAGGCGATAATACCTTAACCCTGATGGGTGCTGGCGCACTGAGTGGCACACCAGAGGAAAACTGGACGGTATGGATTGATTACAACGGTAACAATGATTTCTCTGATGAGGGTGAAAAAGTTGTTATGTCTACAGCCACAGGGGTCAATAGCCATACCGTGACCATTCCTGCTGAACTGCAAGGTTTAACCACCAGAATGCGTGTGGCGATGCGTTATGAAAACCATGCTGAGTCATCGTGCGAAGCCATTGATGCTGGCGAGTTTGAAGATTATACCGTTCATATCAATGCCAAACCGATTGCTAACGCCAATGGCGATTACACCGGCGAAACCCGTAGTGCCGTCAACTTCTCCAGCGAAGGTTCTAGTGATGCTGAAGGTGACATTGCCAGTTATGCATGGGACTTTGGTAACGGTCATTCCAGTACAGCGGCGAATCCTGCGGTTGGTTATCAAACCGCTGGCACATATACGGTGACACTCACCGTCACTGACAGCCATGGTTTTACCGCAACGGACAGTACTTCAGTCACAGTAACAGAGCAACCACAGCCAAAGAGCGGTGGTAGTTTTGGTATTATGTCTGCTTTATTGATGTTGCTTTGGGGTGGTCGACGTAGAAAACACGCTAAAGCTTAAATCAGTATCTGGGTATAATTAACGCCCAATCCATATGGTCAGCATTTCAATGAGCGCCCTGCTCAGTGGGTGCTGACCATTTTTTCATCTACCACATTTTATATCTCGGCATAATGCCTTCCCCTGTGATTAAAACAATTTAGTTGGCCGTAGGGTGCCCGAGCGTAGCTCGGTCCGAGGTTACGAGGAGCATTGCGCACCATTGAACAAGCAGTCATAGACCAACCTAGAATGTAATTGAACGCTGCCAAATTTCAATAACCAATCTGTAGCCAATTCAGTATCGCCTTTATTTCTCATTATTTTGTTTGTAAGGTTTACTTAACAGGTTTAACTTGCTATAGTTTTACTATCAGATTTAGTATAGATATTTATCCACAATACAATTAACCAGTAAACAAGAGCACGGTACCATGAACAAAACCACTGTAGACGAAATGTTGATTAAAATGATCAAGCCTGAGTTAGACGATATTGAAGCCCGGTATTCGGCCGGAGAAAGACTAGCAACCAAAGACGTTAATACCTTGCTGTTAAAGTCGCAATATAACCATATTAATCATCTGGATCAAAAACTCGATGAGGTCACTGACAGTGTGGTCAATTTAGAAGCAAATTTTGATCGACTCGAAGGCAAATTTGAGCGAC
>JBLGCB010000269.1:0-9347 GCA_047617105.1 Phenylobacterium sp.
GGCTACGAGTACACTTTTTACAAAAACAGTTAGACGCGCTAATTGCTCACGCCAAGGCCTTAACTGGAAATAAAAAGCTCAGCTTCGACGAGCAATCTCAGGTGTTATACGACACTCAAGCCCCGCACCATAACTTAACTGACTTTGATGATACGCTGGCACAATTCGAGCAGCTGATGCCCGGCGATGGCCCGTTGCATCTACGCATTGAAAAGTTCAAAGCACAATTTGAAATCCCCGAAGATAAACTGGCGGTGGTATTTGCCCGCGCCATCAAAGAATGTCGTGAACGCACCAAACCTTGGGCGAATTTGCTTGCCCATGAAGACTTTACACTCGAATATGTCAAAGACAAACCTTGGGGTGGTTACAACTGGTATAAGGGTAATGCTAAGAGTCTGATTCAGGTCAATACCGATTTTCCAACCACTATTTCACGTGCGGTGGACTTAGGGTGCCACGAAGGTTATCCGGGGCATCATACTTATAACGCCATGCTCGAAGATAAGTTGGTGAAGCAAAGAGGCTGGGTGGAGTTTACTGTGTATCCACTTTATAGCCCGCAATCGTTGATTGCCGAAGGCAGCGCCAATTATGGCATTGAGATGGCGTTTCCTGGCAATGACAAAATTGAATTTGAAAAGAATGTGTTATACCCACTGGCAGGGATTGATCCGGCATTGGCTGACTCGTTAGAGCACTTTAGCCAGTTAAACAACAAGCTCGGTTATGCTGGCAATGAAATAGCTCGCCTTTATATCAATGGCGATATCGACAAAGAAAAAACCATCGCGTTGCTACAAAAATACTCGATGAATACCCGCAAGAAGGCCGAACACAGAATAAGTTTTATCGACACCTATGGTGCCTATGTCATCAACTATAACTGGGGCAAGGATATGGTGAAAAACTATGTTGAACAAGCTCAGGGTCAGCAGCAACGCTGGCAGCGGTTTATTCAGTTGTTGTCGTCGCCTCGTTTGCCTTCTTCTTTGGGGGAGTTTTAGTGACTCCTTTGTAGCTCGGGATTCGACCTCAAACATGCCCCTGCAATATCCTGTGTATTTTATTATTACTATAGAAAACTCGAAAGCTCAGTAATTTAAGAAAGCCGCACTTTCTGGCTAGGGGTTTTTGTTATAAACTGTTAGAATCAAGACAGAGTATTTGTAGAGGTTTTCATCATGAGTACAATAACGCAACCGCTTGATAGTTTTATTGATGAACAAGTCAAAACGGGTACTGTTTCTTCTGAAATAGAGGCCGAAAAAATGATTTTGTTTGCGGTATCGCAAAGGGCACTTGCTAGGAAATTAGCTCGTGCTCAAGAGCAAGTTAAAAATGGTGAATTTTACGAAGCTGGTGATGACTTTATTAGCAACCTTTTGATTGAGGGCAGAAGTCGCGTTAAGACGGTAAGGTAATGAAAAATTACCAAATCATCTTTTCCATCGAATCTAGAGAAGATTTAATCAGTATTCAAAATCATATTTACCAAGATAGCCAAAGCCATACCATTGCTGATAATTTTGTCATTAACCTCTATGAAACCCTGATATCATC
This sequence comes from Phenylobacterium sp., assembly GCA_047617105.1. GTDB lineage: Bacteria > Pseudomonadota > Gammaproteobacteria > Enterobacterales > Alteromonadaceae > JABSOG01. Next base: position 1,564 of record JBLGCB010000269.1, read on the forward strand.
ATTGCCAAACTTTCCTCATAAACATCCTGTACATAATAAGAATATACGTAAATTCACTTTCCCCAGATACACAAATTACAACGCATATTTCGAAATTGATGAAGAAAATGAGCGATTGGTTGTATTGGCTATAACAGCCAGTAGACAATTTACCCGCTATATGAAGTTTTAAAACAGGTAGACTACGACGCTCGTTAAGGTTCACTTTTTTGAGGGGAGCTGTCAATCGCGATTAAAGATCGAAAGTGCGTTCAACTCAATTGTGCACACAGTGAGTTTGCCAACTTGCCAGTTTGTACCCCACTAAACCAGTAAATTTAGCCCGACCAAATACAGCAAAAAGAGGGTGTCACATCCATGTGACTGTGGCTGAGGACCGTCCCTTAAGTCATTTTGATTATTTATGGTGAAAGAATCCCTATAGGGGAATCCTGCCTCCATCCAAATATTCGCTTCTGTTCCCACTCATCCAAACAACCCCAAACTCTTTACATTATGCCCAGGCAACAAGGTCGCTAGCTGGTTATTCTGCAAGTGATGGCTCAGTATCTCGGCATAAATATCACGATAATCAACGGTGCTTTCTAAAAACCGCCCTTCCCGAAGCTGATCTTCTGCCAACCCCGGCCAGTCGCCGTAAACACCGCTGGTAATTCCACCGCCCATGGCATACCAGCTTGAGGCGTAACCATGGTCTGTACCACCGCTGCCATTTTCTGCCGCTGTGCGACCAAATTCCGTTTGGGTCATAATCACCACATCTTGCATTAACTCGCCTAAATCTCGATATAATGCGCCAATACCTTGAGCAAAGTTGGCATGAGAACGGGCCTGACGACCATCGGCTTGGCCACCGCCCTGCCCGCTGTGGTTATCCCATCCGCCAATACCGGCAGTGGCCAACTCCAGGCCAATACCAGATTTCACCAGTTGAGCAATTTCCATTAAGGTGCGACCAAATGAGGAATTAGGATACACCGCACCATTGGCTGGGGTATAAGTCTGATTTCTGATTTCACTAATTAAATCAACATCCTGGGTGACTTTTAAACCAAAGCGATGCAACAGCTGTTTGGTTGGGCTGCTGCCTGCATTTTGGCCATATACTTGGCTCATTCGTTCAATCAGCAAGCTTTCTTCGCTCTGGTCAACCCCCAACGAAAACCCTTCCAAGCTGGTTAATGAACCCGCCGTGGCTTCGCCTCTTAACGATTGCGATAACTCATCGCCAAAACCCACCGCCCTAAATGGCGCGACAAATGACTGGCTTTGTAAATGACGGTTTAACCAACCGTCAGACTCATCAAATCGCTGGCCGCTTTCAATAAAATGCTGACCAGAGAAATGCGAACGACTGCCATCCGGGTAGTGAACTGTGGGTAATACCGCCAGCTGTCCGTCCTGATATATCTCCAGCAACGGGGCCAACGATGGGTGAAAACCGAAGCTGCCATTAATGTCCAGCGCAGCCTCCGGGTCTGCGGCATCCGGTGGGCGAATACCAATGGTCGGGCGCATCTGGTAATAACGCGCTTCGCTGTAAGGGATGACCGCATTTAGGCCATCACAACCACCGCGCTGAAATATGGTGATCAGCGTTTTTCCTGCTGCCGCTTTGGCAGTATTAACTTTAAAACTCAATGGGTTACCGCTCAACAAGGCGTTGGTACCGGCAACCGCCAACAGGCTTTTTATAAATTGACGACGTTTCATCATATGACTCCTCTATTCTAATCCTTCAGTAATTATTGGTATTGAAAACCAGGGAAACTCAACACGGTGCCCAGCAAACGACTTAATTTATCGTCCGCTTCATTGGCGCTGATATCAAAGCCACTGTCTTGGTTAAGAATGTCGAGCGCAATTTGATATTCAAGCGCGCTAAAATCATTCGCCAGCGCCAGTTCAAACAAGAAACTCACCACCGCTTCTGCGGAGCTGTAACCCTGGTTCAGTAACAACTGTCTGAAATCAACCCTAAACGCATTGCTGTCGTGCCACGCCACCTGATTGGCCAAACGCATTCTTTGTAATACCGCATTAGAATTTAACCAGTCTTCAGCGACTTCTGAAAACCCGGTCGGTGCCGGAAATTCAAATAAACGCATACCCATTTCCTTTAACGCATCAGTCATGTCGCCATATTCAATGTGAGCATTAAACCCGCGTGCCAGCGAGGTCATCAACTCAATTGGGGTTTTGACTTTATTGCGGGTATTTTCAGTGGCAACAAACGCCTCTGATGCAAATATCACCCGCAATACCGCAGTGATATCTCCTTCGCTTTGTAAAAACTCCGCCGCACATTGTTGCACCAAGCCATTCACGGCTTGGTCACTGACAAACAAGGTCACCAGCTTGCTGCAAATAAAACCGGCGGTTGCGCTGTGGTTTGACAGAATATCCAATACTTGCTCGCCTTCAGCTACACCCGACCCCATCACCGCATTGCCCAGAAAGGTTTTATCTCCCATATCATGCAAGTCGTCGTTAAAGGCAAATTGGCCTTCTGACTCATGCCAGCCGGTAAAGATGCGCGACAACTCGGCGATATCAGTGGCGCTATAACCGCCATCAACCCCCATGGTATGCAGTTCCATCACTTCGCGAGCATAATTTTCATTGGCCCGACCCGACACATTTTGTGCGTTGTTCAAGTAATGAATCATCGCCGGGCTTTTGGCACTGCTGGCCAACAAGTCTCTGAAGTTACCCAACGCATGTTGCCTAAACAAGTTGTTCTCACGTAACTCGTATTGAGCATTGCCGTGGGTATTGATATTGGTATTGAAATGATTCTCCCAAAACCATGCCATGACTTCTCGAAGTTGCTTTTTCGAACCGGTCATATAGCGCAGTAAATAGGTTCTTAAACCCAGCCCGTCAGTCACATCCATCGCGGCCATTTGGGCTTCAAATGCGGCATCATCAATAGTATCCGGCGCCAGTTGCTCGGCCAAAATATCATCCCCGCGTTTTATCCGTATCAGCAATTCGGGGGTTAGGCCAAAGGTGATACGCTGCGCCAGTTGCACCGGGTTAGTTGAAGTTGACAGTGCACTTAACTGTAAAGTTTCAACACTGGTTTTGCCGTTGATATCGGTGGCCAACAAAGTGACTGTGACCAATTGGTCTGGCGACACTTTGCCATTGGTCACCGAAAAGGCCCACTGGCCGCTGTTGATACCTATGTTTAGAGGTTGATTGCTGATGGTTTCACCCAATAATGGATCGCTCAGTGTTGCTGTGATTGATTCAACACCTATATCGTCGCTGACCGTGCCCAACACCGTAAAACCCACCACATTGACCAAGTCTTGTGGCTGATGTGAGGTGATTTCAATCACCGGGTCTGCGACATCTGCGCTAATCAAATACGCCCGACTGCTACTGCTGTTGTTCAGTGAAAAGTCAAAAGCACTGGCGACTATGGTTGCCTCCTCCCCTTCACTCACCCACTCAGCCAAAATATCAGCCTGCCAACGCTGGCTCACTTGATCAAAACTCGCTTCAACTTCATGGCGACCCAGCAAGGTATCAATCACCATCACCTGAATATGTTCTATCGCCTGATTATCTGACGCGATACCCGACACGGTAAAACCATTGGCATTGGCAATGTTCGAATCTGGTGAGTCGATGCTGATTTCTGGTGCAGTTAAATCAAGGTCGCCATATTCGCCCTGCTTAAGGTTAAAAATTAACGCGCCCATGCCAGTGATGATAGGACCATAATAACGCTTGCCTTCATTAAACGGGTTGCTGGCTTTAAACACAAACCGCTGGCCCTCGCCTAAGCCCTGTAAATCAAAGGTCAGCTGGCCGACCGTATTGGTATGACCTGACTTCAGCCATTGCAGTTGACCATCGTTTTTGATTTGATAAGCAGTGATTTTGACATCAGCCATCACTTGGTTGTTGTCTTTATCTAGCAAGGTGATCGGCACCGCGCCAATAGCAAAATCAACATCCAACACCGAGGAAATAACCTGACTATATGAGCTGCCGCTATCAAATTTAGAGGTTTTGAAATAATACGACTGACCGAGTGCGATACCATCCAAATCAAACCTCGCCGACCCATTGGCATCGGTGGTGATACGACCATACGAGTCATGACCACCGCTTTGATTGATATGATACGCAGTGATTCGGTGCTCAGGGTAAACCACCCCGTTGAGCACATTCGACAAGGTCACTTCAACCGCCGGGTTGCCCGCCACAAAGTCAATATTGCCGACCTGCGTGATCAAGCCGCTATATTTGTCAGTGTCATTGACCGGACTCGGCGCTTTAAAACGATATACCACACCAGAGTTGATGCCCGGTAAATCTAGTCTGACTCGGCCATTGCCATCCGATGTGGCGCTGGCAAACCAAACATTCTTACCATTTTCTACCGTCATCACCGATAATCTGGTGTCTGGTAAGGCAGGTTTACCAGGCGCGCTGCCGTTGAGTAACTGTACGGCAACCGCGCCAACGCTAAAGTCCAGTTCGCCAGCAGCAGTAAGGATATTTGAGTAGCTTTTAAAGTCATCAAAACCACGCACCGCCAGTTGATAGGGCTGACCACCTGATGCTTCACTGCCCATGCCCGGCAAATCAAACACCACCATACCGTTGGCATCGGTGGTTTTTTTGCTAAACCACGCTCTTTTGCCATCGGCCTGTATTTGATAAGCATCGATTCGCTTATCGGCCAGCACTTGGGTGCTGATGGCATCGGTCAGTTTCACCGTTAAGGGCATACTGCCGACCATCAACTCAGTGATACCTGTGGTAGATACGGCCTTGTTATAATAGCTGCGCGCATCGGCGGGGCTTTTGGCTTTGCTGATATAAACTTTGCCCTTGTCCAACCCCGGTAGGTCAATCCGTACCTGGCCATTGCTATCGCTATAAGCGCTGGTAAAGTGCGCTAACGAACCATCACTTTGGGTTTCATAAAAGCTGATTTTATGTTCTGCCAATGGTTGCGCTGGTGACACGGTGGCATTGGTCACATTCACCAAGTTTTGCCCGACTTTAAAGGTCAAAGGGCTGGTTGAACTGAGCAGTGATGAATAACTGGCATGGTTGTTAAACACTTTGCTTCTGAGCATATACACCGTGCCGCTGCCAAGTCCCACTAGGTCAAAATTAACCTTGCCTTCGCTATCGGTCTCACCTCTGGTGTGCCATTGTGACTGGTTTTCGCTGTCGAGTTGATAAACATCCACCCGCTGCAAGGGGATCGCCGCGCCAGAACGTCCATCCACCAGAGTCACCGCCAGCGGGCTATTGCCCACCACAAATTGCTGCTCACCAGTGTGACTTAAATCTTCACTGTATTTGATTTGCCCTGACACCGGACTTTTGGCGCCAAGCACATAACGCTGGCCACTGTCGATATCGGGCAAGTCGATATTTAACATGCCCTGCGGGTCGCTATACACCGAACTAAACCAGGTTTTGTCGCCATCGCTACCGCGCTGATAGACAGTAACCTTGTGATCAGTCAAAGCAGGTTGGCCACTAACGGTGCCATCTAAAAGACTGATTCTGTTGGTGCCAAAACGCATTTCACTGGTCCCGGGTTGGCTGAAAACCTGGCTGAAAACGGTGAAGTTGTTATAAACTTTGGCCCCCAACGCGTATCGAGTGCCCTTACCCAAATCGGTTAGGTCAAACAACACCACGCCGTTGTCGTCAGAGTGGTTTGAGGTGTGCCAGTGCCGCACATTGGCATCATCTACCTCATAAGCCGTGACTTTTTGGCCGCCAATGGGTGAGTTGGTTTTTGCATCAATCAGGGTTACCGCCAACGCTTTGCCACCCACCACAAATGCAGTGTCACCGCCACCGGTCAGCTCTTCGCTGTACTTGCGGGCACCGCTTACTGCACTTTTGGCGCTGATAACATAGGGTTGGTCGCTGCTGATGTTGGGTAGGTTGAGCCGTAACTGGCCGTTTTGGTCGGTGGTGGCATTGCCAAACCATTCATAATCACCTTCGTCGTTAATTTTCTTGATGGTGATTTTCTGGTTGGCAAAGGCGGGTAAGCCATCTTCGCTGCCATTTTGTAGCGTCATACGGACTTTGCCAATGACAAAATCGTAACTGGTCAGCTGGGTTAACGGCTCGCTGAGAATGCGGTAATTGTTGTAAACCTTGGTACCAAGGATATAGCTTTCGCCATTTTCGATGTTCTCAAGGTCAAATACTAATTGGCCCGCATCATCAGTAGAGGTTCTAGAATACCAGTCTCGCGACCCGTCTGGTTTGAGGTGATAAGCAGTGATCTCGGTTGACCCGAGGGATTGATGGGATTGAGCATCAATGAGGTTAACCGTGACCTGCCCGGCACGGGCGTCAGAGCTGACGAATATGAAACTCAAAAATAACCAACCTAATATGAGGCTGGACAAATAAAACGATAGAACACACGCACACGTACGTAACCAAAACTGGCCTCGCAAAATATTTAAACCCGACATCGTACTGCCCTCCTATGACAATAACAACCAATGTGGAACAACTTAAATAACTTCTTTTGTATACCGAATTGTAGTGATTGACCCACGCGCAATCTGCATGAATGTCAATCCATTTGATTATAGACAGCCGTCCAGACTTCGCCAGATTATTTTTCAGTCGATGTTTGAACTTTTTGGTAAGTAATTGATATTTAGGAGGAATAACAACTGGTCTGAACAGTTTTTTTGGGGTTTTCACGACTAAAACAGGTAAACATAGCTTTATGAGGGGTTAGTGAGGCTTTTGGCTTGAGTTGGCGCAAAAGAGTTGTAAAGACCGATATATCAACCTATAACTCACAATAGATTGGTATCAAGCCCTGAAAATTTCTGTAGTAAGACATTGTTATCCATGATCATTATAGTGAGCCAAAACAGACACAAAAACACCAACAGGATACACATTAATAATCAAAATTTGCATAACGCCTTCGATTTATGATAGTATCGAGGTTCAAAGAAACGATTCATCAACTCAGATTTTCACCAATGAAAAAGGTTAATGAGGCATAAATAATGGATATCGTCAAAATGAAATTGGATAGCGGCAGAGTTGTCACTATCCAAAGCGTTATCAATAACGATGATGACTTAAATAGTGCTTTAACCACTTTAGATGAGATCATGGTGAACGAAGATGAAAGCGCCACTAATCAAACCGTGGTAGCCTTTATTGCCAATGTCATTGCAGCCTACGAAAACTCCCTTGAGGCCGTGCAAAGCTTAATGGTAGGAGCTACCTAGGCTGCTGAAGCCCATGGTTTTGATGGAGTTTCGAAATATCAAATTATCCCATCCTAAAAAAGCGCCGCAGGCACCCATGTTGAACTGCCCCAGGCAGATCAACATTCAGTAACTATAACGCACAAAAGTCTCCAACCGCTTCAACTGGTCTTGACCAAAGTCTTCGTTTTGCTTCTTGTCCACATAAATTCCATTAAAACCCAACTGCCAGTTTTCATTGATCTCATAACGGGTGCCGAGGATCAGCGTTCTTTTAAGCTCACCAGAGTTAAGGCCAAGCTCAATATCAACAATATCATAAGCTAAATCATCCTGATAATACGCCACGGTGAACGCCAGTGAGTCTGAATAGTCATATTTCAGGGTGGTTGCATAACGGGTGATAGAACCTTCAATGAGGGTATTCTCAGCATCAATGGTGCGTTTTCGAGCACCCAAGGTGGCCATGAGTGACGGTGAAAAACGATAAGAAAATCGCATATACGGTGCCAGTGAGGTGGAATCGGCAAATAAGTTAACATC
>JBLGCB010000270.1:0-9320 GCA_047617105.1 Phenylobacterium sp.
TCACATCTGGACTATATTTTGATTGAATATCATCAATCAATTTTTCAAAGGTATTGGTTAAATGAAGACCTTGTAAATCTATTTTTGCCAAACCTTCTAAATAACTGTCTAAATCTTCATCACTTGATAAAACATTGCCTGCTGGCATTAAATTAATTATTCCACTGCCAGAGTATGTTTTCTCAATATTATAAACATAATCGTCAATATCATCAGACTTACAAAATTGTTGGTCATTTAGATACTCTACAAGGCCACTTTTTTGAATTTCTGATTGGGCACTATTAAAAAAGTTAATCAACCCAGGCGCTTCAAAATCACAATCTATAACAAATACATTTTGGCCTTTTCTTGACAAGTATGTAGCCGCTAACGCCAAAGAGGTAGTTCTTCCAACCCCTCCCTTATAACTAAAGAAAGTCATCACGTTACGTTTTTCTTTGCTTATCCCACTGCCAGAATCTAACAAAGCACTAAGCGATCTTCTTAATCCAAATGAAACCTTTTCACTCTCGAACAAATAATGATAATCATCGTCTTTTGATTGTTCAACGGTAATGAATGTAAATAGTAAATTATCATTTTCTAGATCAATAGATGTGATGTTCATTAAATTTAAGTCTGTGATGTTTTTGGCTTTATCACTAACAATATAAATATCAACTTTCTGATTTATTCTTAATTCAATGAAAAAATTATCTATATGGTTTAATTCAACACTTTTAGCCAAATCACTTTCTAATCTTTTCATAAAACTTATTGATTTTAACATTTTATGTCCTTTACATTTCTTTTAGAAAACGATTAGCATGATCATAAAATGCTCTAACGTCTTGATATTGCAATTCTCTGTGTTCATATCTTATCTCTGGGCCCCACTGTCCTGACAATCTATTGATGACACGTTGATTACTTATATGTGAAACATCGCTAATTTTTGAATCTAAGAGATTTTGTAACGTTTGAAAATTATGTGTTTTTACTTGGCTATTGTAGTTAAGCCCAAGGGCTTTACATTCATCTTTATCTATCTCAATATTGGAGTTATAACTAAAAACTTCAAATATTTTAAATTTTAATGAACATTCAATAATATATCCAGATAAATAATACAGACTTATAATAAGATTGTTAAATTTTTCATCTTGAGAATTATCACTTTCATAACTTTCTAATTTCTCTTTTAGTACTCTACAGGCTTGATTGTGCCTTTTAGCAGACGATAAGTATTCAGGGTATTTCAATTTAGCTCCTAATCAACAGACAATTGGACCTAACTTTAGGTGCGACAAGATAGGTTAAGGCTGAAAAAATGATTCATCGAATCCTGACACGTCCTGAGCACTACGTCATCCATTTATTGACACCACCACTGCCAAGTGCACAAAAAACAAGCAAATCAATACATTACCCTACCAAACCCCATTTGTTGACTTCGAACCTGAACACTTATGGCGAAGCATTACTGACAGCTTGTGAGTTAAAAGCGATCCCTTTTGTTGATGAAACAGCCGCCAATCTGATTGCCAGCCTGGTGGCTTTGGAGTGTAAAAAAGAGCATGAAGTAGAGAGTGACGTAGATAAACCCGATACCTCAATTGCTAACGACGGCTTGGTTTGAAATCGACTACATCAACGGCAATTTTACAATCCAGAGCGCTTTTTCATTACCCTTCACTTGATATCCTAACACTCTGATCAAAGCCTGATAATTTTTGTTGCTGATGGTGGCTTTTGTTGCATCAGCAATCACGATACCATGTTTAATTAGCAGCTTAGGTTTGTTGTTCTCCAACATATAACGTAATGCGACCAATAGCAGATAACCTTTGCCTTTATGTAACAAAGCGCTTATTTTTGCCTCTTTATCCACATTGTTCGATGTCACAAAGTCGCTATACATTGTCGTTAGCGTTTTATCCCAGTCACGTAATGTCGTTGCACTGGCCGAAGCACCGATTCGGATTAACGCGGTAAAAACAAGCCATTTCTACGGACAATCACCTATATTGACTAAAATTCAAGCAATATAGGTAACTGTCTACTTTGACCCGTTGCTTTATACTTAACCATGCCCTACCGTTAACACAAGAGTCACTTAATTAAACTGAATTATGAATAAATCTACAATTTGCACCACGGTTGGTATTTACCTGCTCAGTGCAACGGCGTGTTATGCCAACGACACCTCCAACGACACCGCCAACAGCGACGATGACGACTATTTGTTAAGTTTAAGCCTCGAGCAGTTGCTTGATATAGAAGTGGTCACTGGGACTCGCGCCAAATCAAGAAAACTCTCAGATGCAACAGTCGCCATTGACGCATACGACGCTGAGTCACTCAAACTCAATGGCTCTGTCGACCTCACCATAGCATTAAGAAATCTCATCCCCTCCTATAACGCGTTGGCCAAAAGCACCGATGGCAATGCCTTTATTGGCGCGACCACCTTACGTGGACTGCCGCCAGACAATACCTTGTTGTTGCTCAACTCAAAACGACGTCACCGCAGTGCGCTGATCCAACACGGCGGCCCACCAACAACGGCGGGTGCCCATGCCTCAGACCCATCCCCCATTCCCACCATCGCCCTTAAAAGCGTTGAACTTTTGCGTGATGGTGCCGCCTCACAATATGGTTCTGATGCCATTGCTGGTGTGCTTAATTTTATTCTTAAAGACAGCGATGAAGGCGGCCAATTGCAGGCCCAATGGGGCCAATATAATGCCGGTGAGCGCGCACTAACCCTTGCTGGCAATATTGGTCTGTCACTGTTTGAGCAAGGTTTTATTAACCTTAGCGCCGAATATACCAATAAGGAACAGTTAATTCGCGGCACCCAACCCACCACTGCTCAGGCCCAAATTGATGCCGGCAATCAGCATATCGGGCTGGATAGCCCTTATGCTGGCGATAACTTGGCACAAACCTGGGGTCGACCAGAAACCCACGGTTTGCGCACTGCCTTTAACGCAGAATATATGATTGATGATAATAAAACGGTCTATGGTTTTGGTAATTATGCCGACACTTATAACAACTATCGTTTTTTCTACCGCCCTATTGACCATGCTTCACTACAAGCAATACCGCTGCAACCCGATAATCCTGCTGGTGGCAATTTCTGTTGGTGTGATACCCTACTCGGCGGCTATACCCCCTATTTAGAAGGCGATATCATCGATTTTAGTACCACTTTTGGTTTGCGTGGTGAATTTGACAATGCCATTGCGTATGACTTGAGCAGCAGTTTGGGTATCAATAAGATTGACTATCAACTGAACAACAGCCTTAATCCGTCTTTTGGACCAGACTCGCCCCGAGATTTCGATGTCGGCGATTTGGCCCAAAAAGAACTCAATATAAACGCCGACTTCTCCAAACCCTTTGATGAAAAATTACATGTTGCCTGGGGTTTTGAATGGCGCGAAGAAACCTATGTGATAGAAGAAGCGCAATTTGAATCGTGGGCCTTGGGTCCTTGGGCCTATGTTGCCCAGCTCATTAATCCTGCCAGCGGCGAATCCTATACCCCACCACCGATTGGCAGTAATGGCATGTCAGGTTCAACCCCCAATTCAGCGGGTCGTTTTAGTCGCGACAACGTCGCCATCTATACCGACATTGAATGGGCAGCGAGCGAAACGGTCTTGCTACAAGGCGCGCTGCGTTTTGAACGGTTTTCTGATTTTGGCAATACCGTGAATGCCAAGTTGGCCATCCGTTATAAGCTGAGCGATAAAACCACCTTACGTGGCGCGATATCAAACGGCTTTCGCGCCCCCACACCGGGCCAGTCAAATTATACCGGCATCCAAACCACCACCAATAGCATCAGCGGACAGCTCACCGAGGAGGGGACCATTTCACCCACCAGTGCGTTAGCGCTAAGTTTGGGCGGCAAAGCCCTGGATGCCGAAAAGTCAAAAAACCTCAGTGTTGGCCTGACTTCAGCCTTACAGGAGAATTTCAGCATCACCATCGACGCCTATTGGATTGAACTCAAAGATCGTATTGCCAAGAGCATTAATATTGTGGTGGATGATCCGCTGTTTACCCGAGCCTCCTTCTATACCAATGCCTTAACCAGTGAAACCAAAGGTGTTGATATTACCCTAAAGTATAATAGAAACTGGGAAAATGGCACTAATACCCGGGTAAACTTCGCTTATAATCACAATCAAAATCAAATCACAGGGCAGAATCAAGTCAACAGCACCAATCCGGTCTCAGACACGCAAATCTTCAATATTGAAAACACCCTACCCGAAAACCGCTTTAACCTCACCGTCACCCACCACATCAACCCACAATGGCACCTCAAACTAAGAGCCAATTATTTTGGTAAAAGCCAGGATGACCGAGAACAAGAAACCCTTAGTGCCCGCACTTATACCGACCTTGAGATTGGCTATCACAGCAGTAAAACGTCGCAAATCATCCTTGGGGCCAGCAACCTTTTTAATACTTATCCGAATAAGATTCAAACCCATCAAGCCAATGGTTTGCCTTATGCCCGTCGCTCGGCGTTAGATTATGATGGTGGTATGGTATACCTTAAATTTATTTATGGACTTTAATCAAACAAATGCTGATTAAGCTTTGCAATCTGGTGTTTAAAGGCAGTGGTTTCTGGTGTCGGCAATGAATCTACTGTATCTGATGTGAGGGTGTTAAAAGGATTATCCACAGCTGGTGCTTTTTTGGCGGCTGGCGGGTTGGCTGCAACACTGTTGATGACCTGAGGTTGCACAGCTGACATATTGTAGCCTGCGGTCCATGCCACAATGGCAACCAAACCAATAACAATGTAACGATTCATCAAGTCCACCTGTCACAGGGATTTAAAGCATGACTAAGCTTAGTACGAAATATAATCTTTGTCCTGCGAGGTAAGGCCGGGAGTATTATCATGATAAAAGCCCCTGTATGAGGGGCTTTTTTTGGGGGGAGTTATTACTGACTACCAGGCCATTTTATAATTGGCACGGTAGAAATTGAATTTTTAGGGCTGCCATCGACCAGCTTATCGCTGTAGACCAGATAGACCAGTACATTTCTTTTGGTATCATGAAAACGCACCACTTGCATACTCTTAAACACCAATGAGGTTTTCTTGGTAAACACCTTCTCCCCTTCTTTTAAATCACCAGAGAAACTGATGGGACCAATCTGTCGGCAGGCAATAGATGCGTCAGACGTATCTTCTGCCAAACCAAAGGTGCCTTTGATGCCGCCTTTTTTCGCTCGACTTAAGTGGCAACTCACCCCTTTTACCACCGGGTCATCAAACGCTTCAATAACAATTTTATGATTGGCGCCGAGCATTTTAAAGGTCGTTGTTACACTACCAATTTCTTCTGAAACGGCCATAAAGGGTAAAAATAAAGCGAGGGTGAAACCGATAAAAACATTGCGACTGGCACGATACATGTTGTTTTTCCTGATAAATGAGTGGATTCTATTTCTTAAAAAGCCGAAGACCTTGTCGTCAACGACACGCTATTGAGCAATTTGTTATCACCTGTTTAAACTCAAGACTTACTCAGTCCCATCTCAACATCCTTGTTCTGAGTATTCATTTCAATCCGCATTCCTTGGCTTTCATAACTCTCCCAAACATCAACCGCATGAGAGGTAATAATCAACTGACCGCCATTATCCTGCACGATCAACTCAAGGGTTGCCAGCAATGGCTCTACCAAGGATGGGTGTAAAAACATATCAGGTTCATCAATCAATACAATTCCACCTGGCTGCATCCAGCGGCTTATTAGGTAGATTAAAATCAATACCTGGCGCTCTCCAGCACTAAGCTCGTCTATTGAATGGTAAACCCCTCGCTTTCCTTTTAATTTAACTCGTAACCGATCTTCGCCGGGCTTGATATCTGTCTCTATCACTTTATCGAACAAAAATTCATTCAGGTGTTTAATCACTCGATGAAAACGATGCAATTGAGTCGTTTTTAAAGTGATTAATGAAGATTCAATCTGCCCTTGCCATTGCTGCGTAGCAATATATTGAGTTAACCAACGCTGCGATAAAACATCAGGCTGAGGTTCAGAGACATTGACTACAGGCACCACCCAGCGGCGCTCTTCTGCATCAAAATAGATAATATTAGGGCCATCGACCTTGTCATGGGTTAAAATCATTCTTTTACGATGTTCAGACCATTTTTCTAGCCAAAGCTGGCTAGGTTCGCCTTCAGGTAAATGTAAACGTCTTTCAAGAACTGTCGTCGTAATTTTTAAAAAAAAAGGCTCTTCCTTAATTTCTAGAGTTTTCTCGCCAAACCAGCAAACATTTGGTTGTTCTTTTTCAAGTTGTTTAAGCCATTGTTCTGACCCAAAGAAAAGCCCAGTGGGTTGGTCAGTAAATGGTTGTATGCCATCAAACACCACCGCAATACCTTGCCAACGCATTAACCATACTCTGGCCGGATGGTCTTCTGGTAACACTTTCCGTCTATCTAACCAGTAACCAGTCGCTTCCCACAACATAGCAACAGCGCGTAACACAGTCGATTTACCACAGCCATTTGGGCCGGTAAATAACACTTTGTCTTCAACCTCTTCTGTCCAAGCATTCACCAGAGAAATAGTGCCATCGTTGACTGGGCCTACTCCTTTGGTATGGATGGCTGTGATTTTCATGATAATTCCTCAGATTTGTTGGCAGCTCTCGTAGATGACAATGGCAATGACTTTCACCTTAAACTTTTTGCCTAAACTTCAGTATAAAGCAACAGGTTAGCGAGCTTTGGGTAGTTTACTTTAACTGTGCCAGCAAGGTCGAGAATTATCCTTCATTCACAGCACCAATAACAAATAAAAGAGACGGCAGGCGTCACAATATCAACAACGGGATTTTGGTTTGGGTGTTGCTCTGAGCATCGCGGGTCTGCTGGTGAGTTTGGTTGCGTTATTTTTGCAAATTAAAAGTGGCAATACTTATCAGGATGAACCACGAGATAAAATAGGGTTGTGAGCTGGAAAATCAATAATTAAGGCATTGCGGAGCAGCCACATTATCTGAACAAGATTCCAGCGTTCAAAGTGACTGTCCACCAAGGATATTTTTTCTATTGTTGGCTATACTTGACCTCTAAGTGATACTCTGTTACTAAATCCACCACAAAAAATAAGTTACACCCCAGGAGATACTGATGTTATTGAAATTATTGCCCCCCTTTTTTTTATCTTTATTGCTGTTACCAAGCGTCGAAGCCGCACCTGACACTGACGGCATCTCGCTCCCACAACCCTATACCCAGTCCGGTACGGTTTACCTGCCGCCTGAACCATCCATGCAGCCCCTATCAATGATAACGAAAGTCCGAAAAACAGCAAGCACCGCCAAGGCCAAGATCACCCAAAGTGCAGTCGCGACAGACCTGTTAATTACCAATATCCCATTTAGCGATGCTAGCCTTGAAGCCTGTGTACTGGCTGCTGCAAGTACTTATAACCTTACGTTGGCCAGTGAAATCACACAATTGAGATGTCACAACCAGGGGATTGTCAGTCTGTACGGTTTGCAACAACTGACCTCGCTCAATTTTTTGTTGTTGAGTGCCAACCAAATCAGCGATATTACGCCATTGACCGGTTTAACCGCCTTGCAATGGTTATACTTGGATAATAATCAGATTAACGACATCGAAGCACTCAACCCGCTGGTCATGTTGCGTACTTTGCACTTGCATAGCAACCACATCAGTGATATTACGCCGTTGAGCACATTGAAGACCTTAGATTGGCTCTATCTCTCTGACAATGACATCAGTGATATAGTGGCCTTGTCTGATTTGCTTAGCCTGCAATACCTGCTGCTCGATAGAAATCAAATCAGTAACCTAAATGCCTTAACCCCCTTGACGTCACTAAAAACGCTGTTTTTGTACGATAATGTCCTCAGTGATATCAGTGCGCTCAGCGGCTTGACCAACTTGACCCGACTGCACCTGTCGGGCAACCAAATCAGCGATTTATCGCCATTGGCCGGATTAACCGCGCTTGAATGGTTATTACTAGGGGGCAACCAAATCAGTGATGTGACGGCGCTGGGTTCGATGCTCAATCTGCAACTGCTCGATCTCAATATCAACCTTATCAGTGATATTGAGGCTTTGGCCCCACTGGTTGCGCTGCAAACCCTGTACATTGGCTATAATCAAATCATTGACATCAGTGCATTAGCCAACCTGAGCGCACTGCAAACATTAATGCTACAAAACAACCAGCTCGATGACATTGGCGCACTGGGCAACCTGACCAGCCTGACAACCCTGCACCTTCAGTACAATCAAATCAGTGACATTGATGCACTGGGTAACCTGACAAGTCTAGAAAACCTGTATCTTCAGAGCAATCAAATCAGTGATATCAGCGTACTTCAAAACCTAACAAACGTGCTCACCATCAATTTGGGCAAAAATAATGAGCTCACTTGCAGTGAGCTTGACTTGCTAGAAACGACGCTAGGGACGGGCATAGTCTCAAGACCAGCGGATTGTTCCGCCTCAATGCTCATCGCCACTATCCCTTTTGCTGATATCAATCTCAAAACTTGTGTTTTAACCACAGCCGAAAGCAACGGATGGACCCTAGTTACTGAGGTCACCAAGCTTTATTGTCGCAATCATAAGATCAGCGATTTAACTGGTTTAGAGCAGTTAACCGCATTGCAGATTTTATACCTGAGCAACAGCCAAACCAACGATATTTCCGCCCTGGCCAACTTAACCGCATTGCGGGTTTTAAATCTGGCCGGCAACCGAATCAGCGATATTTCCGCCTTGGCCAACTTAACCGCATTGCAAACTTTAAGCATGAGCGGCAACCAAATCAGCGATATTTCCGCCCTCGTCAACTTAACCGTATTGCAGAATCTATCTCTGGGTAACAACAAAATCAATGATATTTCCGCCCTGACCAACTTAACTGTATTGCAGACTTTATGGCTGTCCAACAACCAAATCAGCTATATTCCTGCCCTGAGCAACTTAACCGCATTGCAGGATTTATATCTGGAATACAACCTAATCCTCAATATTTCCGGCCTCGCCAACTTAACCGCATTGCGGACTTTACGGCTGAACCACAACCAAATCAGCGATATTCCTGCCTTGGGCAACTTAACCGCATTGCAGGATTTAAGGCTGTTCAACAACCAAATTAGCGATATTTCCGGCCTCGCCAACACCAACTTACCCGCATTGGAGTATTTAAGGCTGTCCAACAACCAAATCAGCGATATTTCCGCCCTCGCCAACGCCAACTTAACTGCATTGCAGAATTTAACGCTGCTCT
>JBLGCB010000271.1:0-9309 GCA_047617105.1 Phenylobacterium sp.
ACAGCAATCTGGTCGCCCACCAGTTCAATTATGGGATCCGCCTTTTTGCGGTGACATGGACATCACCATCAAAAAAGACGGTGCCTGGTGGTACATGGGTACGCCTATCGCGCGTATGCCGTTGGTGAAGCTGTTTGCCAGTGTATTGACCATCCGTGACAATGAATATTTTCTCGTTACTCCGGTAGAGAAGGTGCGGATTCAGGTGGAACAAACCCCGTTTATTGTCACTCAATGGCGACAGCAAACCATTGAGCAAGAGCAGGGCGAGCATCAGGTCATTGTATTCACCACCAATCTTGGTGATGAATTTGTGTTATCAGCGCAGCATCCGTTAGTATTGGCAGATGACGTTGATCAGCAAGCGCCATATATAACCGTGCATCGAGGGCTAACTGCCGCATTACACCGTAACGTTTATTACCAGTTAGCCGATATTGCCCGTGAGCAAGAGACCGGCGGCACCATGCATTGGGTGATCCAAAGCGGCGATGCGATGTTTAACCTAGGTTGATGGGTGTCAATTGTTGGCTGTTACGGCAATAAACAACCTGGCTCTCGTCGCAATACCTGACGGGCAAAATAAGCAAAGGTCGCTGAATTGCGACTGTCGGTAGACACCCAGTCATGGGCTTCTTTGCCGAGTTCTTCTGGGATATCGGCGATTTTGCCAGCCGCAGCGGCAATCATATGTAATCTGGCGGCGCGTTCAAACTGCACCGCAATGACACAAGCTTCTTCAATAGTTTTGCCAACCACCACTAAACCATGATGGGCCAACAACAAGGCGCGTTTGTCACCGATACAAGCGGATATAATCTCACCTTCATCGTTACCCACCGGAATGCCGGGCCAGTCGGGTAAAAAAGCAACATCATCAAATAACGCACAAGCATCCATATGAGAGACTTTTAATGGCTCTTCTAACATGGATAACGCGGAGGTATAAATAGGGTGGGTATGGATAATACAACGCGCCTCAGGGTGGGCTCGATATATCCAAGAATGAAAACGATTGGCGGGATTGGGCATCCCTTTGCCGGAGATAACATTAAGGTGTTCATCGACTTTTAATAAGTTGGATGGGGTGATTTCGTCAAAACCCATGCCTAATTGCTGAGTAATAAAAACGCCTGGTTTTTCAATGGTGGTAATTTGCCCAGACAAACCAGAATCATGGCCTTTGTCGAACAGAATACGGCAAGTTAAAGCGACCTTTTCACGGATGGTCCAGTTACCACCGACCAGTTCTTTGGCCATTCGCTGTTTTTCTTTGGTAACTAGTTCGCTTTTGCTTAGGTTAAAAGTATCACTCATGAATTTGTCCTCTGTTCATTTTACCTCCTGTAAAAGACAAAGGAAGCCGCGAGGCTTCCTTTTTGTTTATATCACCAAAACATTGAGCTAACGGGCTTTAAGCACGTCTAGCCAAAATGCCTTCGAGAATACCTTGATATACCCCTTCACGAGCGTCAAGCATACGAACTGCAGAATCCAATACTTTTTGGAATTCTTCTACTTCATTCATATAAGGTTTGCCCGCTTCAAACCAGCCATCACCATGGTCAGTATCAAGCTCACAGTGAACGACAAAGAATTTCAGCAATTCTTCACTTAAACCGCGACGACGTAGATGCGCCAGTATGCGTTTTTGCTGGAAAGGAATACTCAATTCTAATGCACCCATGCCGCCCATACCATAGTGTAAACCATCGCCAAACCAGCATAGGTTAACTTTGGTATTTAATAGGCAAGCCGTTTCTGCGGTGCAATCTTCGTCTCTGGCACCACCGAAGTGATCCATCATTGGTTCAAATAAATTCGGATGGGCTTCATCAAAGTTACCTTCACCAAACTCATCATGGAGGTTTTCATACAACTCTTCACGCATTTCAAACGGCACAATCAAACTGTAAGCCGCTACATGTAGATGGAAACGCTTCATGTTGACACGATAATTTGACAGGAAGTAACGAACATCTTCATCACTCAAATCATCACTATCGAACAAGTCAAACAAAGCATGATGATTTACCCCGTGTGGCTCGATAACATCGTGTTTTAGCCATGCGAGGAATTCATCTGGATCTGTCATGCCCTCAGGAATACTGTAAGGGTTGACCAGATATTTTTGCTCAGTGCGTTCGATAACGCCACGTAAATCCCATGCTAGCTGGGCGCGAGACGAACCAAGGGCATAACCCTGATCCATCAGTTTGGTGTTCATGTGCATCAGCAAGAATTGAACTTCTTTCCACAATGCACTACCTTTGTTTTGATAAGCATCCTCACAAATTTCTTGAATATGCTGGATACTACCCATGGTTTGAATCAGTTCTATTTTCTGTTCTTCTGTAGCTTCTTTGTAATTATCTATATGCGATACCACGTCTATACTCCTCACTAGGAAAAACCGATATAGCTATCGGCAAAATTAAGTTTGAAACACTATGCACATACTCAGCAACAACCTTTGTACGTACATATAAGCTATAGCCACTAACGGTACCCAAGCGGTGTCAGGTAGGTGAATGACTATGTTGATTAATGACTCCCTAAAACCTCTAACCACGACCCATCAAGAACCAGATTTGACGTTTTATGCGACTTAAATTTACTCCTTAGAATTTTAAGGTTAGCACTAAAAGTGTAAAATGCCAGCAAAGCCAATCATAAAAAATTCAAGGGTTTAAACTGACCTTATATAAGAAAAGCCAATAAAAACCCGTAGTAAATCCAGACCATTGAGCTAGCTCAAATACACCAATAGGGTTGAGCATTGATTTCCCTTTTATCAAACTCGATTATCATTACAATGTTTCTTATATTGGTTTTACTATTGGTTGGCACGGCTGCATATTGCGTTAAGTCCCCAGATAATACTATGACAAAACAACGAAAATCCGTTACAGCCGAGGCTGAAAATCATTCAATGTCATGTCTTACTTGGGTTTTTTATTTTTGTGCGGCGGATAAATTGACAAAGCTTTTTGCTACTGCATACACTGTATTGATACCATCCAAGTCTCTCGTCCTCGGAGTTTAATTTTATGACAGCCCCTGCACATTGTTTCGTCCAACTCAGTCCAACGACTTTATTAGAACGCTCAGGACGTGCGTTTCCAACCCGGGAAGCCGTATTCCACAATGGTGGTAGCGTGACTTTCAGTCAGTTATTAAACCGCTCTCGTCGTCTGGCCCAAAGCCTGCGCGACTTAGGGGTGAAACACGGCGATTGCGTCGGTTTTTTATCCGAAAATAAATTACAGTCTATTGAAGTGCATTTTGGTATTCCGGCCACTGGTGGCATTATTGTGTCGATGAATCCTTGGTTACCCTCTGCGGATATTGCCGATCAAATCGATTACACCCAGGTTAAAGTGCTGCTGGTCAGCGACAAATTCGCCAAACGCCACAGCGAGATTTTTGCTAAAGCCAGCTCTTTACAACATGTGATTATTATCGATGCCGAGCCAGATACTACCACGGGTGTGGTGGCCAATGTGTCTTATCAAAATGCCATTGATAATGCTGCGGATGATGTGGCGCTAGATGTGAATGTTCAGTCTGAACATGATCCTATTGCGATTAACTTTACCTCCGGTACCACCGGACGGCCTAAAGGGGTGATGCTCAGTCACCGGGCCGCTTATCTTCATGCCATGGGCCAAGTATTGATGCTTGAAATGAATCGCCGAACCACCTATTTGTGGTCATTGCCGATGTTTCACGTCAATGGCTGGGGCCATATGTGGGCGAGTGTGGTGATTGGTGCCAAGCAGGTGATTTCATCAGCAGATGCTACGGTTGCGGGGGCTGAAAATAAATTTGTTGAAGAAATCAAATACCATGGTGCGACTCACCTTGCGGGTGCGCCACGTCTGGTGCGTTCATTGGTTGATATTGCTGGTGGCACCAAAGATATTGAAGGTTTAACCATTGTTACGGGTGGTGCTGCACCGTCGCCAGTATTGTTAAAAGAACTCGAAGATATGAATGTTGCGCTGGTGCATCAATATGGCCTTAATGAAACTTTGGGTCCGTATGTGGTGTGTGAAGAACAGGACGAATGGCAGTCTTTGGACCAAGCGGCAAGAATTCAAAAACGGCTGCGCCAAGGGGTGCCGACTATTCATGCCGGTAGTGGTTTGCGTGTGGTCGACAGCGACGACAAAGATGTGCCAGCAGATGGCACCAGCATGGGTGAAATCATCATGCAAGGTAACACGGTCGCCACCGAATATTGGCAGAATAAAGAGGCCGGTGATAAATCTTTTGTCAATGGCTGGTTCCGCAGTGGTGATATGGCGGTGGTGCATGAAGATGGTTACCTAGAGATTAAAGACCGAATCAAAGATTTGATTTACGTTGAAACGGAATATGGCTGGGAAAACATTTCATCGATTGAAGTAGAAAACGCCATCAGCCACCATGATGGTGTCAAAGACATTGCAGTGATTGGCATCTCGGTGGGCGAAGGCGAAAAAGCAGCACCATTGTTAATTGCCTTTGTTGAAGCGCAGCCGGGCAGTGATGTGGATGAAGCGCAGTTAAAACAGTATTGTGAGCAGCAATTGGCCGCTTATAAACGCCCTAATCATATTTTCTTTTCTGAGCTGCCCAAGACAGCCACAGGTAAAGTGAAGAAGGATATTTTGGTTAAGGATGCCACGGCACGGGTTGCTGCTTTGTAAAATTTTCTATCAATAAATGTTTTATCCGGGGTTATCGCAACCCCGGGATTACCCCTATTCGACATCGTTCAACCCCCCCCTCTTTTCAAAAAAATGCAAAAAAATCCCCCTGTGATGAAATTGTGATAACTCGGTGACCAGTTTGAGATTTTCCCTATTCATAATGGTTTCAAAGCTTAACAGCAACCAACCAAGTAACTAAAAAAGTAGGGAAAGACGATGAAAACCAAACAACTAATTAGCGCTAGCCTGTTATCAGTACTTGCGATGAACGCCAATGCTCAAGACCTCAGTATTTCTGTCACCAATCTGACTCAAGGTATTCACTTTACACCATTAATTGTCGGTGCCCACACCGGTGATACCTCACTGTTTTCTGTTGCCACCACTGCCAGTTCGCAATTACAAATGATGGCCGAAGGCGGTGATATTTCGGGTTTGAACACCATGCTGACCGACGCTGCTGCTGACGTGATGGCCAATCCTGCCGAAGGATTATTGGCCCCGGCGATGAGCACTTCGTTGACACTGAATACCACTGATGGCAATAACTACCTGTCTCTAACGGCGATGATGTTGCCGACCAATGACGGTTTTGTTGGTTTAGACAGCTGGATGATCCCAAGCGAAGCGGGCACTTACACCATTTGGCTTAATGCTTACGATGCTGGCACCGAAGCCAATGATGAAATGATTGTTGGTGGCGCTGGCGGCGCACCGGGCGCACCAGGAATTCCTGCGGCACCGGGCGGCAATGGCGGTGCCAATGGTAGTGGTGTGGCTGACACCCAATCTAATGCGAATGTTCATATTCATCGTGGCGCATTGGGCGATGATGACTTGACGGGTGGTCAAAGCGATCTTGATAACCGCGTTCATCGTTGGTTGAACCCTGTTGCTAAAGTGACTGTCACCGTACAGTAACCTCAAAAATAAGGAGAGCAGCATGTTACATTCGAAAAAAGTTTTAACTTCAATAGCACTTGCCACAGTTTTGGGTTCTGTTTTGTCGGCCTGTGGTGGTTCATCCAATAACAATTCTATGCCAGATCCGGTGCCACCAGTGGTGGTACCGCCAGCGACCATGGAGTATCAAGTGACTGTGACCAATTTAACCAATGGTCAACCGTTGTCACCTGTGGCATTGGTATTACATGAAACGGGCGAAATTTGGCAAATCGGTCAACCCGCCTCTTTGATGCTCGAAACATTGGCTGAATCTGGTGATAACAGTGGTGTGATGGGCGCTGATTTTGTACTGGCCAGTCAGAGTAATGGCGCGGTATTGCCACCAGGCATGGCCACTGATATTACTATCAGTACCACCGATGCCATGGCGATGAAACTGTCTTTGGCCACGATGTTGGTCAACACTAATGATGCTTTTACCGGGCTTAATGCCATTGATTTAACCACGCTTGAAGTCGGCGGCATGATGAGCTTTAAAACGGGTGTGTATGATGCTGGTACCGAAGCCAATTCAGAAATGGCCAATACCATTCCGGGTCCTGCCGATGGTGGGGAAGGTTTGAATGCGGCGCGAGACGATGTTGATTTTGTCGCGATGCATCCGGGCGTGGTGAGTTCTGATGATGGTTTGATGATGTCGGTACTGACAGGTGAGCATAAGTTTGATAATCCAGCAATGATGGTTAAAATCATGCGTTTGCAGTAAGGTTGGCTTGTGGTAAGGTTTGGCCTTTGGAGGGAGATACCTCCTTAGCCGCCTTAAGTTGACCACCAAACTAACGGAGTAACCATGACCGACTCAATACTCATCGTCGAGGATGAACTGGATATTGCTGAACTGATTAAAGTTCATATGGAAGACCTCACCCTTAAAGTGACGTTATGTGATAACGGCAATAAGGCGATTGAGTTGGCGCTGGCCAATCACTATTCATTGCTGATCCTCGACATCAACTTACCCGGTTGCAGCGGTTTAGATGTTTGCCGCAAAGTGCGTGATGCCAAACCTGAGCAAGCGATTTTGATGCTGACTTCTCGCACCAGCGAAATCGATCGGGTGGTAGGGCTGGAGTTGGGGGCCGATGACTATATGACCAAACCCTTCAGCGTGCGAGAATTGCAGGCCCGGGTTCATGCTTTATTACGTCGGGTACATTTACTCGAAAAAAGCAAAAGCGCAGAACCTGAACAAGAGCAAGACTCGCCAGTGATTTGCGTGGGTCAGTTGATGATTAATCAACGTACCCATGAAGTTGTGTTAAACAGTCAGAGCCTCGATTTGACCTCAACGGAGTTTGATTTGATTTGTTTTATGGCCCAACACCCCAATCAAGTTTTCTCTCGCACCCAGTTGCTCGACAGCGTCTGGGGTTATGCACACAGCGGTTATGAACATACCGTCAATTCTCATATCAATCGATTACGCAACAAACTGGTGCCTGTTGATGCCGACAAGCCCATTATTCAAACGGTGTTTGGCGTCGGTTACAAATTTAGCCCGGACGGAGTGGCCTGATGAAAATTTCTTTGTATCAGCGCTTAGCATTGGCGCTGGCGGTATTGTTTATTGCTGTTGCTGGGGTGTTTTTCTGGTGGTCGCATAACCTCGAACAACTGTCTCGTAATGAGGCGGAGCAACGCTTACATATCTCTTTGGCCGACCATTTGGTGGGTGATAATCCGTTATTAAAACAAGGGGTATATGATCATAATGCACTGAAAAACCTCTTTCATACCTTAATGATTTTAGGCCCGAGTTTTGAATTTTATTTTGTTGATACTCAGGGCAAAATCCTCACTTATTCGGCCGAGCCGGGCAAGGTCAAACGAGAGAAAATTGATTTGTTGCCGCTGTTTAAGTTGATTGAACAAAAACAGTCGTTGCCAATTTATGGTGATAATCCGCGTTCAACGCAAGGGAAAAAAATCTTTTCGGCCAGTGCGGTTTATCAAAATAATGGCGCTGATAAAAACAATACTGATAAGGGCAATTTGCAAGGTTATCTTTATATTATTATTGGCAGCGACATATACGATTCCATTTTTGCCGGTATCGAATCGAACCAACAGCTGGCCCAGTCGGCAGGGTTATTGGTCGGTGTAGTGGTGTTTTTCTTTGTGGTGTTGTTGGCGTTATTACGGTTTTTAACCTTACCACTCAAAGACTTAAGCGCAGATATGCGGGCTTTTCGTCATGCCGGATTTGAAAAATCAAAAATCAACCTAAGGGCTTGGCCAGGGGCGCAGCATAACGAAGTGCATGAGTTGGGTCAGGCGTTTAATGATATGGCAGAGCAAATCAACTATCAGCTGATGCAATTGCAAAACAAAGACAAGCAGCGCCGCGAATTGCTGGCCCATTTGTCGCACGATTTACGCACCCCGCTGGCGTCATTGCAGGGTTACCTTGAAACCATGGATTTGAAGGGCACTGAATTAAGCGAAGCACAACATCAGCGTTTTGTTGGCATTGCTTTTCGTAACGCCAATCAGCTAAAACGGTTGGTGGATCAGATTTTTGAACTGGCCCATCTTGAAGGCGGGCAGGTGACGGTGAATTTAGAATCATTCCCGTTGGGTGAGTTATTGTATGATATCGCGGCCAAATTCGCCTTTAAGGCCAAAGAACACAATATCGAGATATTGGTTGAACCGCAGCAATGCAGTTATATGGTCCATTCAGATATAGGCAAGCTAGAACGGGTTTTAACCAACCTGATTGACAACGCCATCCGCCATAGTGGCCAAGGCGGCCAAATCATTCTCAGGGCCAACGAAGGTGAGGGCGAAAAGCTCAAACTAGAAGTGGTCGACAACGGCACCGGCATCAGCGCCGAAGAATTGCCTTATGTGTTTGACGCCCGCTATCGCGCCAGCAATGCGATTGACGACCAAAAACAGCACGGCGGTTTGGGGTTGGCAATTTGCCAAAAACTGATGCTGTTATTGCAATCTGATATTATGGTTAAAAGTAAATTGGGCGAGGGCACGACGTTTAGTTTGAGTCTTTCTAAGGTGGGTTAAACAAGCCTCAAACAAAACCATCCTGCCGTGGATTTATGTAGGGTGGGCTGGTTTTTGCCCACGCGTGGAGCCCCCGACAAGGCCAACCTGTTTTAATTCCGAGACGTAAATTGCCATATCTCAAGTTGGTCGAAACCGACAACCTCCACGCGTGGGCATGAAAAGCTTGCCCACCCTACGTCAATATATCCGAGTCCCCCCTCAAAAGACCAAATCAGCCACAAGAAAAATTAACACCTTGGCCAATTCGGCTACAAGAAAACAATTAAATTACCGCTTGCACCCCATTCGATGATCTGTAATAATCAGATTAACTTTTAAACTGTGTATATTTACAGGTGGCGGATGTTATGGCTATTGAAGTCTTCTTTAATCCTGATACCGATTTCGGCTTCAAAAAGCTGTTCGGTGAAGAGCAAAATAAACATTTGCTGATGAGTTTTATCAATGATTTGCTAGGTGATGCTGAGAAAGTGGTGGATTTGACCCTGAATAATTCTGAGTACCTTCCTAGTAACCACGTATTGCAAGAATCCATTTTTGATATTTATTGCACCAATGAAAAGGGTGAGCATTTTATCGTCGAGATGCAAAAGATTAAATATAAGTCTTTTAAAGACCG
>JBLGCB010000272.1:0-9298 GCA_047617105.1 Phenylobacterium sp.
CCTAATTGCGAAGGCTGATAACGACCGGCAAAACGCAGCGTATAAGCACGGCGACCGACATCAACGGTGCCGCCGGAGACATCATTGGCAGAGCCCAATAATGATGAAACCTGATTGAGTTCAATGCCCAAAGCGGCTGCTCGGTATGGGTCAAACACAATGTCCATTTCCTCAGCCCCAGAGCCGGCCTGTAATAGCACGCGTGCCACGCCCGGAATGCTTTCGATACGTGGTCTGATGTTATCATCAAAGAATGTGGCGTAATCAGACACCGCAATATCATTACCTGGCAAGGCTTGCAGGAAGAAATAAATCAACGCATTGCCACCACCGCCGAGATTGATTTGTGGTGCATTAACCTCTCTGGGTAAAGGGGGTAGGCGGTTCATGGCGCTGATGACATCAATTAAGGTCTTTTGCATATCGGTGCCGAGACTAAATTCGAGATTGACAAAACCGCCACCTGAATTGGCATTGGTGCGCAAAGACGTCAATCCGGGCAGGCCTTGTAATACTTCCTCTTGAGGCTCGAGAATTTCAGACTCAATTTCTTTGGGAGAGGCGGCTCGCCAGAAAGTTTGAATATTAATTTGCGGCCGTTCAATGTTGGGAAATAATTGAACCGGAAGTTGTTTTAAAGCATACAGCCCTAAAACGGCAATGACCGCCAGAATGATGATCATTGCTGAGGGGTTTTTAAGTGCGTTTTTTGTCAAATCCATGGTGTGCCCACTTAAACGAGATGATTTACAAATAAGGTTGAGAAACAGTTACGAATTAACTATATAACTAACTTAGACGTGACGAGACGCAAAAAAGTTTAACGGTCATCAAAAGGAGTGAAGTGTAAATGGGGTGTTTGTTTCAGTAAGAAAGTGTGTGTGAGGGGTTATGTAGAATATTACGTTATTGGAGTCAAACTTTAAAGAATCCCCGAAGGGTGCGCCAGCTTGTGTAAAAAATCCCCAAGAGTACCGTGAATCAAGGGATGTGCTCGAAAAAGGCTTGTTTATGACTGCAAGGTCACGCGTGGGCACAAAAAGCGTGACCACCCTACGTCATTTCATCGCTGGTTTGGGGCTTTGACACAGGTTGGTGCATTGTGCACCCTACTATGGGTTAAGGAAAACCCAACCAACCACTAAGTACACCCAGGCGCTTTAATATACCGCGCCCGACCAGAATTATTGACATCAACCCCTTTAACATTGTCGTCGCAGGTTTTGTTTTGCTGGTAGGTGAAGACACCGTTATCGTCATCGCCGATTGAACCATCGGGATAAAAGCTGATACCCAGTGCTGTGCCGGTATAGGCAAGGCCATCTTTGGATGGGATGGCTTCTAGAATGCGCAACACGGTATTGGCCCCGAGGGTACGGTTATTGGCGGCATCAACGAAAATGGTGATATCGTTACTCCATACATTGGCGCACTGGCCGTCGACCAGCGGGCACAATGTCACCGTTTGGCCTGAGGCGATGGATTGGGCGCGGGAGAAATTAATGGTTTTGGCCAAATCTTTGGCGTAGTTTTCACCATCGTTGGCTCCAAGTAGTCCACTCATCGAACTCATGGCTATCATTGCTGCGATACCAACGATGCCCACTGTCATCATCAGCTCAAGTACGGTGAACCCACCTTGTTTGCAAGGCGGTTGGCATAAGGGTTTGAAAGGGGATAGGAATGATTGTCGTTGTGTTTGCTGTTGCTTCATTGTTGTCACCTGATACGTCGTTGGTGAATAAACCGTGAGTTTAAGTATAGACCAGTTTTTCAGCATTCACAGGGATTTTTGAGGGGAAGCGCCAAGCAAAGCTGAATATATACAGGTGTATTTTTTCATGAGCTATGGAGTGGCACTATCGGATAGCCCTATGAGCGCGACCACTTTAGATCCTCAGGTTGTTTTAAGGGTTCAGCACCGTCTTTTTTGCACATATCCAAAAATACCTTTAGCGATGTTTTTCCTTCTTTATGTAGCCCTTCAATATCGGTGGCGTAAAAATCAGCGCCGCCATTGAGGTTAATAAATTCTCCACGAAACATTTCTATCTCAGGATCGTAATTAATCACCGCCTTATAGCCATCAAATTCCATCAAATTATTCATGGTTTCACCTCATTTTTAATCATAAATCGTCGGAATAGGCTGGCGCTTATGCTGGGTTTTGCGATAAATATCAATCAGCCGGCTGCTGACGTGGCCGCTGACATCTTTGCCTTCGAGAAAATCGTCAATTTCATCGTAGCTCAATCCCAGTGCGGCTTCATCTTCTTTGCCCGGTTCAAGACACTCTAAATCGGCTGTGGGGGCCTTTTCGACCAATATGGCGGGTGCGCCCAAGGTTTTGGCCAATAAGCGTACCTGACGTTTGTTGAGGCCAAACAGCGGGGCTAAGTCACAGGCACCATCGCCATATTTGGTGTAAAAGCCTGTAATGTTCTCAGCTGAGTGATCGGTGCCGAGCACCAAACCGCCAAGCAGGCCAGCCACTTCGTATTGCACTATCATGCGGCTGCGGGCTTTTACATTGCCTTTAACAAAGTCAATCGCCGATTCGGTTTGGTCAAGCAGCCCTAATGCCTGTAATGATTGGCAGGTTTCGCTGTGCATTCCATCGGCACCGGGTTTGATGTTCACCGCCATGCTAATGCTCGGTTGAATAAACGCCAGTGCTTTTTGCGCATCGTCTTCGTCAGCTTGAGTATCGTAAGGCAGTCTTAGGGCGACAAATTTATATTTGGCTGTTGTGTGTAGTTCGTTGAGTTGATCAATCGCCATTTGGGCGAGGCGACCACAAGTGGATGAGTCGACGCCGCCACTGATACCCAATACCAGATGGCTGACACCGGCTTGTTGAAGCTGATTTTTGATAAAATCTACTCGGCGACTGATTTCGGCTTCGGCATCGATTTGGGCCAACACTTTCATTTCACTGACGATTTGTTGCTGGTTGATGTTATTCACGTGGTGAGGTCCTTGGTACGGTCTACTGATAAGTCTTTGGCGTATTCTAGACTAACTGTGGGGTTTTATTAAGGGTTTTAACCAGGTTATTTTGGCGCGGGTTATGCTTTGGTCGCATATAACGTAGGGGGGATTGTTATAAGTCCACATTAATGGTGCGCAGTGCGCACCCTATGCGACAAATGAATACGTATTCACGCAGCCCTTTTGTCAAGCTACTATAGAATTATGCTAATTTTTTGCATAAACAGGGTTATTTGTCGCGCTAATTTGTTATAACATGAAACTCCAGATTTTTAGTCCTGAGTGAGAGTTGGAAAGCAAAACATGAAAAAAGTCGAAGCCATAATAAAACCGTTTAAACTGGACGATGTGCGTGAAGCACTGTCAGAAATAGGCATTACCGGGATGACCGTGACTGAGGTTAAAGGTTTTGGTCGCCAAAAAGGCCATACCGAACTTTACCGTGGTGCCGAATATATGGTTGACTTTTTACCTAAGGTCAAATTAGAAATTGTACTCACCGAAGACGATGTCGACCGCTGTGTCGATACCATTGTTAGCACTGCCCAAACAGGCAAGATTGGTGATGGTAAGATCTTTGTCTTTGATATTAACCGGGTAGTACGTATCCGTACTGGTGAGGAAGATGACGAAGCGATTTAATCTCGTCTAAACCAATAACTGCAAGAGCCCATCGGACGCTTGCAGTTGTTTGATCTATTCGTAACTATTCAGCACGCTGAACAGTTACGTTTGATTAATTTAATAATTGATTACTTGGATAATTGAGTCTCAATACTTGTTTTGAATCCTCAGCCAGTTTGGTCAAACCCAGTTGCTGGTAACTTTCGACCATCACTTCCAACGCATTCTCAGTTTTTGTTGAATTGGGATAGTTTTCAAGAATATATTTGCCCCGGTTGGCGGCAGCCAAATAAGCCCCTTGTTTCATATAATATTGTGCGACGTATAATTCACGACGAACCAGCTTGTCGAGGATAAACACCATCCGTTTTCTCGCATCAGCAGTATATTTACTCTGTGGATACTTTTCAATCAGGGTTTTAAAGTCCTGGAACGATTGGCGGGTGCTTTCGACATTTTTATCAGCTCGGTCGATACCAAACATGTCTTGAAACATATTGTCATCGCTGTTCATATTGACCAGACCGCGCATGAAATAAATATAATCGAGATCGTCATCATTGGGGTTTAAGCTGATAAACCGATCAATACTCGCGATCGCTTGAGGGGCGTTGAGTGATTTATAATTGGCGTAAATCAAATCAAGTTGAATTTGCTTTGACATCGGACCAAAAGGAAATGCCGAATCCAATTGGTTTAATAAATCAATCGCTCGGGCATATAAACCATTGTCTAAAGTGACCTTGGCTTCTTTGTACATGGTCAACGCGGTGCGTTGATTTTTTACCGCTTCTATATCTTCTTCTGGTTGAGAAGAACAGGCGGTGAGGGATAATAAAGTAACAACAGACAGCACTTGTCCAATTTTTTTTATGTTTTGCATTAAATCTACCTGGAAAACCAGCCTATAGGGTTAGAAAAAGAGTCGAAATAAAGTATCATGCCAATTCTAACTCAGCCAAGCGCCGCTTGCACTGAGAATTTGACAGGAAGATAATTAATAGTATGTCACAACATGTTTCATTGGCTGCAATAGTCCCGGATTCACTAATAGGTAAGCGGTTAGACCAGATAACTGCCGAAATGTTTCCTGATTTTTCAAGAATGCGAATAAAAGAATGGATTCTGGCATCCAACGTGTCTGTAGACGGAAAAATCGTCAACAAACCTCGGGTTAAATTGGCGGGTGGCGAAGAAGTCACTATCGATGCGATGATAGAAGAAGCGATCAGCGCGGTGCCACAAGATATTCCGCTCAATATCGTCTTTGAAGACGAATATATTCTGGTGGTGAATAAACCTGCCGGATTGGTGGTGCACCCTGGTGCTGGCAATCCTGATGGCACTTTGCTCAACGCCTTGTTGTTTTATTACCCGAATATCGTTAACGTGCCCAGAGCTGGCATTGTTCATCGATTGGATAAAGACACCACGGGTTTGATGATTGTTGCCAAAACTGTAGAAGCGCAAACTCATCTGGTGGCCAGTATTCAAAACCGTGAAGTGACCCGTGAATATGAAGCGATTTGTGTCGGCACTTTGATTGGTGGCGGTAGCGTTGATAAACCCATTGGCCGTCATCCTACCAAGCGTACCCATATGGCGGTAAATGAATTTGGTAAAGAAGCCATCACCCATTATCGCATTGCCGAAAAATACCGAACCAGCACGCGTCTTCGTTTGCGTCTTGAGACTGGCAGGACCCATCAGATCCGCGTTCATATGGCGCACTTGGGTTATTCGTTAATTGGCGATCAGGTTTATGGTGGCCGCGCTAAACCACCCAAAGATGCATCGGTAGAATTAACCTCGGCATTACGTGGCTTTAAGCGCCAAGCTCTTCATGCGGCGATGTTAAGCCTTGAGCATCCTATCACGGGCGAAATGATGGAATGGAATGCACCAGTGCCCAATGATATGGTTGAGTTGACAGAGTGCTTGCGTGAGGATACCAAGCTTAATCCCCAGTTGGATTATTAACGCTTTGAGTTCAATCATTCTTATCAGGCCGGATTGGCCAGCACCTGCCAATATTAAAGCACTATCGACCACCCGCCAGGGTGGTTTTTCATCTCCCCCATACCATTCATTTAATTTGGCCAGCCATGTTGGCGATGATAAAACCGTGGTCGAACAAAACCGAGCGGAATTGGCGCGGCATATGCCAGCGCAACCGATTTGGCTTGACCAGACCCATACCAATAAAGTGATCGAACTGGGCATTGAACCTCATACTATTAGCCAAAGCGAATCTTTTGATGCCAGCATCACCCGAGTGCCGCAGCTTGGCTGTGTGGTGATGACCGCGGATTGTTTGCCGATACTGCTCACTGACACTGCCGGATCGTTTGTCGCGGCGGTTCATGCGGGTTGGCGCGGTTTGGCCAATGGTATTATTGCCAATGTGATGGCGAGGGTTGAGCAGGCTGGCAACTCAGAAGTGTTGGCGTGGCTTGGGCCAGCCATCAGTCAGCAGCATTTTGCAGTGGGTGATGATGTCAGAGATATTTTTATCGCCTTGTCGCCAGATAACCAAACCGCTTTTATTCCTCATCCTCTTCATCACAACAAATGGCTTGGTGATATTTATGCGCTGGCCACCCAACAGCTGAATGCTTTGGCTATTCACCATATCTATGGTGGCGAGTATTGTACTTATGGGCAAAGCGAGTTGTTTCATTCGTACCGTCGTGATGGCGTGAGTGGGCGCATGGCCAGTGCGATATGGATGACATCATAGTCATTACAACAGGGCATCAAGATGGGCTGACACACTGCGGCCAAGCGCGCTGAGCGCATAACCGCCTTCGAGCATTGACACTATCTGGCCTTGGCAGTGTTTTTCGGCTAGCGTCACTAGTTCTGTGGTGATCCAACGATAATCGCTTTCAGTCAGGCCAATATGTGAAATATCATCCTCTATATGGCCATCAAATCCGGCTGAAATTAAAATAAGCTCAGGAGCAAACGCGTCGACAATGGGCAACCATTGTTCGCTCACTATCGTTCGATATTGCGCACCGGTGAGTCCACTTTGCAACGGCAGGTTATGAATATTGTCATGTTGGCTGTTGTGACCACTAAAAGGATAAAGCGGGTGCTCAAAGCTGGAGCAAAATAACACCCGGCTATCACCGGCAAAAATCTGTTCGGTGCCATTACCATGATGAACATCAAAATCAATAATGGCTACGCGGGTTAAACCATAGTGATTGAGGGCGTGAGTGGCCGCAATAGCAATATTGTTAAAATAACAAAACCCCATCGCTTTATCAGATTCGGCATGATGACCCGGTGGTCGTACCGGGCAAAATATCCGTTGATGCTTGCCTTGCATAATCATATCCACGGCCTGAACCCCAGCACCTGCGGCGTACTGCGCGGCGGTTAAGGTCGATTTCATTAAGGCGGTGTCGTCGTCGAGTCGGACGATTTGGCCAGCTTGTGTCGGTGCTTGAGCGTAAATATCATCGATATAGGCTTGGTCGTGAACATTGAGCAATTGTTCACGGCTGACGGGTTTGGCATCGTGATGTGGTAAAACCAATGACAAACCTGAGCTTATCAAGCGATCATTAATGGCATGTAAGCGGTTAGGGCACTCCGGGTGCTCATTGCCGACATTGTGTGCCAAGCAGTTAGCATGTGAAATCATTGCTGTAGACATAAAGATCCTATGGTGTTGTGGAGTGATAGTCAGACAATGGCAATGACAAATAAATCTCGCCAATACTCTGGTTTGGATCGCTGACTTGGCTAAAACCAAAGCGATTAAAGACTTTTTTCATCGGCAGATTATCTGCTCGGAGCACCGCGATAAGTGAATCCAGTTTACGTTGTACCGCTATCTCAATCATCCATTTCAGTAACGTGGATGCCAGTCCTTTACGTTGCTGCGCTTCACGGACCACAAAAGCCACTTCGGCGCTATTTTTGGCGGCAATATAATAATAGCGGCCGACCGCGAGAATTTCTTCTCCCGGCCCTTGTTTATTGATAATGCATAAGGCCAAATCGGTGGACTGATCAACCGCCACCAGACTCGCTGAGGTTTCGCGAGACATTCGGGTCGGTTGATAATTGTAGCGCATTTGCAAGGTTTCTTTGTTATGAGAGTAGAAAAAACTTTGCAAATGACGTTCGTCAGCGCTGCTTAATGGTCGTAAAAAATATTGGTTTTTGCCGAACTGGATTTTTTTCACTTCGACATCACCAAGCTCCGGCACATCGACCGGCTGTTGCTTTTGATATTCTGGCACCCGATAGTGCTTGCGAACATCATCAAGCAGTGCCTGGCGAAATTTGGGATGGGCAATTCTGATCAACTCCAGCGCCCGTTCGCGAATACTCTTGCCCCGCAATGAGGCGATACCATATTCGGTCACCACATAATGCACGTCACCTCGAGAGGTCACCACGCCGGCACCTTCGGTTAAAAAAGGCACTATTTTGGATACCGTGCCGTCTTTTGCCGTAGAGGGCAGGGCGATAATCGGCTTACCGCCTTTGCTCATCGATGCTCCACGAATAAAATCGACTTGTCCACCGATGCCGCTGTACAGTTGATAACCGACAGAATCAGCGACCACCTGACCACTTAAATCCACCTCGATGGCGCTGTTGACTGAAACCATATTGTCATTGCGAGCAATGTTGCTTGGGGCGTTAACATGTTCAGACGGATAAAATTCGACATGGGGATTATTATCAACAAAATCATACAACGCCTGAGTGCCCATGCAAAAGCTGGTGATGATTTTGCCTTTATGAAAGGTCTTTTTACGGTTATTGATCACGCCGCTTTTAACCAGTTCGATAATACCGTCGCTAAACATCTCAGTGTGAATGCCGAGATCTTTATGATTGCTCAAATAATGCAAAACCGCGTCGGGAATCTTACCAATGCCCAGTTGCAAGGTATCGCCATTTTCTATTAACAGCGAGACATATTGGCCAATTTGTTCGGTCACCCGATCGAGTACGGGTGGTGGTAAAGTGGGCAATGGGGTGTCGATGATGACGGCATGACTGATATCATTAATATGAATAAAACTGTGGCCGCAGGTGCGGGGCATGTTTGGATTGATTTGGGCAATCACGGTTTTGGCTGATTTAGCCGCGGATGAAACAATATCGACCGAGATACCAAAAGAACAATAACCATATTCATCCGGTGGGCTAACCATGATAATGGCGGTATCTAAGGGCAAAATATTGTCGCTGAATAACGCCGGAATTTCAGATAAAAAACACGGGGTGTAATCAGCATAACCTTGGGCAATGGCTGAGCGCACGCCGGGGCCAATAAACATCGAATTGACGGTAAACAAAGACTGGTATTGTGGTTTGGCCCAAGGGCAATCAGACAGCGTTAGAATATGCACCAGTTCAATATCATGCAGTTCACCGGGATGGGCGATTAAATCATCGAGCAAGGCACTGGGCACGGCGGCATTAGAGCCGATAAAAACCCGACTGCCTGAGGTTAGAACATCTTGCCATGGAATGTTGGTGGCGCTAATGATTGAAGATAAGGTTGTCATAGGAGTGGTGATTATTCGCCAAAGGTTAGTTAAGCAAATGGTAACGCAACAGGAACTTAAGTTTATGATGTAGATCAATAAAAGTGGTTTAGCGCTGAAGGATTCTGCTGGTGGATCTGTATTGGGATATTAAATACCGT
>JBLGCB010000273.1:0-9293 GCA_047617105.1 Phenylobacterium sp.
AAAGAAAAGTCGAAATATGTTGATCCAGGTTATGGATGTCTGACAGAATGAGTTTCATGGCTGATCCCTGATTGCTTATTTGTTGGTGTGGTAACTTACAAAATAGCTGATGGATCAGCCTTTTTCACTTTTATCTTGGGGATTTCGACATATTTTCGTGATTTTATCTAAAAGGGAACCGAAATGGACTCAATATAGCGTGGGATATTTGATGGGGATCAGTTCGTTATATTAAGAGACGTTACAGCTACCCTGAACAGAACGCGAGCCACTCGGTATTGCAACCATACGACCATCATTCCCTTGTACGGAGCGTGATCCTGGAGCTACTTTAATCATATGTCCATCTGAGCCTTGAACTGATCTGTAACCAGGAGGAATAGTTATCATTTTTCCATCTGAACCTGTAACTTTTCGTGACATGTATACCCCTTTTAGAGTTGAGACAGTAGAGCACCATCATTTCTCAGAGAAATTTTCTGCGGACTTTACTGAAGAGTTAACCAGAAACTGCTGAGGAGTTTCATTCACAGTATTCGCTGCTTTGTTGATTTTTTCAGTTTGGTTAACACCGAATGTAACTTTATAATTTTTGTCAGGTACAACTTGATGTTTGTTTTTATTCATCACTGAGCCCCTTGTTCATTTATAGTTTTTGCTCTGGCTACGGTGGAAGCCTTGATAAATTTGTTTGGGCTAACATCTTTGCCTGTACAAGTTTTCATAATATTTAAAGCATTGTTGATTTTATCAGCCTGCTCTTTGGTGAAAGAGACTCGCTGCTGTCTCTTCATTTCAAATTGATCTACCATACTGCCTTTATCTCTATTTCTCATTTGGGTCTAAATATATGGGGCTGGAGTCATTTTTCTCAAGTGCGTTCAGAGAAGTTTCTTTAAACCGCTAACGGCGCAGCTTGTGTTATGGCCAACGCTTATGCCGATAAAATCGCCACACTTTGCTTCATGGCTTCGTCAGGGACGGCGAAGCGATGTATTAAACTGAACCTGCTAACATACGGAGTATTGGCACAAGCCATAACGCCGCGCTAAACGGCGCAGCTTGCTGCGTCCGGGGGTTGGGGGTCAGGTCTAGAATGATTAATTTCGAGATTAATCGGAATTTTTACCACCTTTCAAGATACAGGGATCAAGTATCGTTTTCCACCATCAACTCTGAAAACAGCATGGGACAGTTATTCATTTTGATAGATATTTGAGCCATTTAAGTGACTATCCAGTTTGATTCTGTTTGCTGGGTGGATAATGAAAATGATGTGGCGATGGTTGCGGATAATACTGCACTTCCATGTGCAAAATGGCGCGTCGGGGATAAACCGAGATGTCGGCCTCCCTGCCAACGGCAAAGCGTCAAGCCGCAACTTGCAACGGGTAAAGTCCCGCACGAGCAGCCATGGTCACTAAGGCATCAATCGTAAAACCAGACATTTCGCCTCTACATATGTTACCTACTCGGGATCGTTGGACGCCCATGAGTTGTGCGGCTTGTTCCTGAGTGAGTTTATCTTTTTGAATAGTATTAATGATCAAAAAGACCCCTTGTGCCTAACGTGCTTCGCTGCGCCGAACAAAATCCACCGCAAGGTCTGGATAATCACTGAAAATACCATCAACGCCGACTTGATAAAGGAAGATATCCAACATGTCTTCGAAACTAGTCGCATAACCAGGAATACGACCGGGATCATTACGGAAGGTATAAGGATGAACTTTTAGTCCGGCCGCGTGCGCTTGTGTGACCATGTTAGAGATAATTAAGTGGCCAGGTGTTGAGTCATCACTGATTAACATTGACTTCCAGGGACCAATCGCATCGGCGTATTTTGCAATTCTTGTCATGGCACCGGCTTCAAACATCCAGTCATAATTATAGGGGGTTGCTGTGCCTTGTTGATAGGTGAAGGTTTCAAGCCAATCAGTTTGTGCTATTAGTTGCACCAGTTTTAACTCTACCCCCAGCGCTGGCATTAGCTGGTCATGAATCCGCTTGGTTTCTACCGGGTCAAAACATTGCACAAAGACTTTGTCGGCCTTGCTGGTGTATCCGTAACCTTTAAGCTCAGTTAACACGGCTTTGCTGATGTCTTTACCCTCATGGCGATGGAACCAGGGGGCTTTGATTTCAACATACAAGCCAACACCTTTACCGATACTCTTACCTGTACTATGGTTAAGTCCTTGGATCAGTTCAATCTCTTCTGCCAAGGTTGACACAGAAAAATTTGACTTAAATAAGGGGAATCGATTGGGATAACCTGCGGTTAACAATTTAGAATTTTTGTCCAGACTAAAACCTTCGCTCATTTTTAACTGTTTTATTTCATCCAGGGTAAAATCGATGGCAAACCAGCGTTTGTCACCGGCAACTAAACGATAACGTTTGGGAAAACGCTGCATCACATCGGTGACCCGGTCTAAATAACGATCATGCAACACGACCAAGTGATTATCTTTGGTCATCACCACGTCTTGCTCTATATAGTCAACCCCCATGGCGTATGCCATGGCTTTCGCTGGCAAGGAGTGCTCGGGTAAATAACCGCTGGCACCACGATGGGCAATGACCAGTTTATGCTCGCTTTTTGTTACAGAAGCACAGCCTTGCAGCGCAAGTAAGGCAACAAGTAGCGCGGTTAATAAGCACTTATCTGGCAAATTTAATCGTTTCAACATTAAGTTTCCTTGATTTTCTTTGATTTCTCTTGTTTTGATGCATGGTGAGCCACTTCGTGGCGCATGGTCATACCAATCAGGATGATCGCGCCAATACAACCGCCGACCAACAAGATGAAACCACCGTCCCAGCCGAAATGATCGACCGTATAACCCAAGGCAATATTGGCCACCACAGCGCCGCCAAGATAACCAAATAGACCGGTTAAACCGGCAGCGGTGCCAGCGGCTTTTTTTGGTACCAATTCAAGGCATAAAGTCCAATTAACATCACCGGGCCATAAATAAGGAAACCAATCGCCACCAGTGCCGCCATGTCGATCAATGGATTGCCAGCAGGGTTAGACCAATAAATCAGTACTGCCACCAGCACTAACACCATATATAAGATCGCCGCAGGAGAGCGCCGCCCCTTGAACCAGTTATCACTGATCCAGCCGCATAACAAGGTGCCGGGAATGCCGGCCCATTCGTAGAAAAAGTATGCCCAGGAGCTTTGATCAACGTCGAAGTCTTTCACTTCAGAAAGATAGGTGGGTGCCCAATCAAGTACGCCATAACGTATCAAATAAACAAATGCGTTAGCGATGGCAATAAACCACAGCAATTTGTTGTTTAAAACATACTGGAAAAATATTTCTTTACCGCTAAATTCTTGTTCATGCTCAGCGCGGTAATCGCTAGGGTAGTCGTTGCGGTGTTCTTCAATAGATGGCAGGCCACAAGACTGGGGGGTATCACGCAAGGTGAATAATATAAATATGGCGATAAACGTAGCAAAGGCGGCAGGCAGATAAAAAACACTGTGCCAGTCGTTGAACCAGAACATGCCGAGAATAAAGATAGGGCCAATCAGACCGCCGCCAATATTATGGGCGATATTCCAAACAGAGACGGTTTTGCCACGTTCATTGCCTGAATACCAGTGCACCATAGTACGGCCACAGGCGGGCCAGCCCATGCCCTGGGCCCAACCGTTAATAAATAACAGTATAAAAA
Organism: Phenylobacterium sp.; assembly: GCA_047617105.1. Taxonomy (GTDB): domain Bacteria; phylum Pseudomonadota; class Gammaproteobacteria; order Enterobacterales; family Alteromonadaceae; genus JABSOG01. Next base: position 3,693 of record JBLGCB010000273.1, read on the forward strand.
TCATGCTGATGCTTTGGGTTGCCCAAGGCGCAAAACCAAAGGTGAACATCACCGCAGCCGAGATAAATAAACCGGCACTCAGAAAATATCGCGGATTGCTGCGATCGGAAATACTGCCCATTAAGAATTTGCTTAAACCATAAGCGATTGACACCGCCGACAAAGCGACGCCTAACTGACCCTTGGTAAAACCATGCTCTTCTATCAGAAAGGGCATCGCCAAAGAAAAGTTTTTGCGCACCAGATAATAACCCGCGTAACCGACAAATATACCCAAAAATATCCGCCAGCGCAGTTGTTTATATTGCTGATCAGCTTGCTCAGCAGGCAACCTTTGTTGGTGTGCTGCGGGTTTGAAAATACCAAACATAGAAATTACCTTGTCCAGGCTTAAATAAAATATTGCCCTCAACACCAGTGCTAATGCGTGAAGAAGACAAAGCGTTTGACTGTTAGAGGTTTTGCGTCGATTTGCCCAATGCTTTTTTCAGCGGTGCCAGGTGTGACTCATAATTGCGCCATTGTTCAAGACCACTTTGATAAATGGGTTGGCGAACCTGCTCAGAGCTTGGGGTGCGAACAGCGCGTTTATTGCTATGAAAATCAACACACGCTTGCTCAAAAGGAAGGCCGCAATAGTCTAATAAACGCCGAACCTGGGTCTGGAGGTCCGCCACCACATCTTCATAATTTACCCGTAAAATTTTGCCAGGCAACTCTTTATCCCAGTGATCCATAAGCTCAACATAACGGCGATAATAGTGGCCAATATCATCAAGATCATAAGAAAACTGCTGGCCCTCGCCGAATAGCTGTTTAAAACCGCTAAAACAACAAGACATAGGGTGGCGTCTGGCATCGATGATTTTGGCGTTAGGCAGAATCAGCTGGATAAGGGCAATATGGCGGAAATTGTTCGGCATCTTGTCGATGAAAAACGTGGCTCCCTGGCGGTGATGCCGGGTCTCTTCAATATAAAGCTCGCCCATTTTAGTCAGGTCATCAGCCGATATCTTGTTTAAGATGCCAGGATATCGGGGGGTATCTTGCATGACTTGTCGTCCATTCAAGCGGTGCGCCAGACCGATGATATTGGCCAATTCCATGGTCCCGTCAACCTGTGAGTGTGACGAGAGAATTTGTTCTAAAAGTGTTGAACCCGCCCGTGGTAGTCCGACGATAAATATAGGGTCGGGGGCAGGGCAACCCGCCTGTTTATGGCGTTCAAAAAACGCCGCATCAAAATTGTTTTGCTGGAGTTCAAACGATTGTTCTAAGCGTTTGCGATCAAACCGGTCTTGCTCGCTTTTGAGTTGGTTGCCTTGATGGTAAAAAGAGAAGGCTTGGTCAAAGTGTTCGCTGTCCTCTAGGTCTTTGCCCAGGGCAAAGCAGAAGTGAATTTTATCGTTTATCGCTATTGTAGCGCTTGCTGCCTGCTCACGCATTTGCTGACGTTCATCGGTTGAAAAGCGATAAGTTTTAAGATTTGCCAGACTCCAAAATGCATCGCCAAAATCGGCTTTGATCTGATAGCTGTTACGGTACGCTTTAATGGCATCTTCAACCCGGCCCATGGTTTTTAACGCATGGCCGAGTGTCAGCTGGATTGAATAATTGTCTGGGTTGTGATGCAAGACACTTTCAAAGGTTGTGATAGCGGCGGCAAAATCTCCAGTGGCTTGTTGGGCATTGCCGAGACTGATTTTGAAATTTAAATTATTGGGGTCAGAATCTAGCAGGATTTTTGTTTGTTCCAGTGCTTGGTGAAATTTTTGCCGCTTATGCAGGACATGAACATACTCCAACCTGGCCCTTTTATAGTTTGGTTCAAATTGCAGGCAACTGGCCAATAAGAATTCAGCGTCGTCAAGAATTTGAAACTTGGTCGCTAACTCAGCCAGCAAACGCATCGCGTCCGGGTGATGTGGATTGTCTTTGAGAAAATGACGGCAGAGCCATTCTGCGCGGTGCAATTGTTTTTGGTATATCAGGCTTGAAACAGAGACCAGGGCGGGGGGTTGACTGGCGAGCCAGTCAACATGCTGCTTGGCTTCTTGGCGCTTTGCATAGTCAGGTTCATCGGCTAGCACACGCCAACTGCCAAACAATGCCGGGTTCAGGGCGACGGCTTGTTCAAACGCCGCGATGGCGTTGGCGGTGTTGCCCAACGCTTGGTGAATATAACCTTGCTCTTGATGCGCCCTAGCGTGATCGGGTACTTTTACCAGCACTTGGTCAAGATTTTCCATGGCCTGGTGATGTTTGTGTTGTTTACGCTGGCAGACGGCAAGACAATAAATACCTTCAATATGTCCTGGGTTTTGTGCGAGCAACTGGTCAAGATTTTCAGCTGCTTGGTTTAAGTGGCCTTGCTTAATCAACAATTGACACTGTTTAATCACCTGTTCAGGTTGGCCGTTTTTCAATTGATTTGGCAAAATAATGTCTCAGTAAATATCAGGATACACTTGATATTGTATCCTGAGGTTTAAAAGGAAAAAGGGGCGGCGTGATTAAGCGCCGACCCTTGCAGACTTTTTAGTAATTAAAAAACAGTAACAAAGAGCCTAATAATCATAGCTTAATCTAACACCGATAGTGCGGGGGCGTGTTGGAGACACCCTGAAAACATTATCGGCCGAACCCGCGGCAACTTGCCCCAGAGAGTCGGTGGCATTGTCAATAAACAGCGTTGCTTGCCACGCATCTTTGCCAATGCTGGCTGACAGGTTAAGCTGATTATAAGACGGCAACTCGACACGATCGGCAGCGACCAGGCTATTAAACCGTGAATCTGTCCACTTGAATACACCCTGGTAAACAACAGAAAAATCGCCGACTTCTTGGTAGTAACGTGCCCCAATCACGCCTTCGCTCTGAGGTGCGTAGGGGAGTTGTGACCCTACCGGTGTGATATTCACCAGCGTAGTAGGAATTTCGGTCAATTCAGAGTCGATATAGCTAAATGAGCCGAAAAGATCTAAGTCTTGGCCCGCAGCCCAATTGAGTTCAAATTCAGCACCATTGATCTCGGCCGTGCCAACATTATCAAAGAATGAGCTATTGGCGATAGATAAATCCAGTAAAAGGTGGGGGTCAGGTAGCTTGATCGACAATCAAATACCTAAAAACAATGCTTGGGGCAAGAGTATTGTTCAACATACAAACGTTTAAAACACTTGATTATTGAACAAGCACCTGCCTTCAACTCTGACTGTAGAATTTAAAGGATTTGTGATCATTCTAACCTCTTTAAGATCACCAATTAAAAATAATTTATTTTTGACAAAAGCTTAAGCTATTCCCCCGAATATCTCATATAATGCGGTAGTTCAAAAAATGCAGAGATCCGCCGGATGGCTAGCGCAAACCAAATCAAACAGTTAGTTAGACACTTTACCTATAGAGATGACAAACGGTTTTTGACTGTTACGCTGCAAATTGCAGCCCATGAAGCCAAGATTGGGCATGTTAAAGTGGCTGATGAGTTGCGATTGCTGGTTGATAAGGCAAAGTTATCATTCAGCAATGACACCAGCGGCCCCCAAGTTGTATCATCAAGCACCAGCAAGATGAATAGTACCTCGTCAGATTTGTTTTCAGTCAGTCATCCATCGATTAATTTCAATCATATTGTTTTGGCTGCCGAAATAAAAAGTAAGCTAATCCGCTTCCTTGACGAAAACAGAAATTCTACCAAAATTCGGCAACACGGTCTGACCCCAAGAAGGCATTTAATGCTGTACGGCCCGCCCGGAACCGGTAAAACCATGTCTGCCAGTGTCATTGCCAATGAATTGCATTTGCCGTTATTTACTGTTCGTATGGACTCGCTAATGACAAAATACATGGGGGAAACGTCAGCCAAGTTACGCAGTATATTTGATTACATATCACAGCATCGTGGGGTTTATTTGTTTGACGAATTTGATAGTATCGGGTCAAGAAGAAGCATGGAAAACGATGTTGGAGAAGTCAGGCGAGTGCTGAACACTTTCTTGCAGTTATTGGATGAGCATTATTCCGACAGCCTGCTGATTGCTGCAACCAATCATAAAGCGATATTGGATGATGCGCTATACCGACGCTTTGATGACGTTATTGAGTATCAAAAACCGGATGCTGCTGATATTTTAAAGCTGATCCAATCACGGTTTGTCACATTTACGCTTGAAATCAGTGATAAAGCCCAGCTGATGAATACCGCTACCGGCCTTAGTTATGCCGATGTTAAAAAGAGTTGTGATGATGTGATTAAATTAGCCATCATAAAAAACAAGCAAACAATCACCCAGGAGCAACTTGAGGTGATATTGTTTGAACGGAAGTCTTATCATAGGTAAATAATGAAACGACATATTAAACTAAGCCCGCAAGTTGTGGTGCATGATTTTTCACCAATAAATGGAGGCGGCAAGCCGAAACCTTATAATGTTAATCTCAATGCGCATTTTAGCGCAATAAAGGGCGCATTGAATACAGCACACCAGGATGCACTACAGGACCGGGCTGTTGCCGAGGCCCTGATTGGTCTAGAAAATACCCCCCAGCAAACCATATTGACTTTCAAAGAAAATACTAAAAACCCCGCCAGACTCAAAATTGACAGTTTGGATAAACACGGTATGGAATTGGTATCAGTCAACAAGATTGATGGTATCGTTGTGGCTAATGTAGCGGTCCCTTTTGATAAGTTCGCCAGCCTGGCGGATTTGGTGGAACAATATGGACATGAAAAATTAGCAAATGGAAAACCGAAGAACCAACCCTTGATAGAATCCATCTCATTTATCAATAACGCCGACATTCCTTCATTATGGTTTAGTGATAAGCCTTTTCCCAATGATGTTCACCGAAAACATAATTTTGAGCTGTGGTTTACGACTCATCATGTCGACAGTAAGGCTATCAGCTTAAAACTGGCTGAATACGCCCCATTATGTGGCATTACCCTGAAAAATGATTCATTGAATTTTAAACAGAGGCTGGTAAAAATTGCGGCTGCTTCGATAACTGAATTGGAGAAGCTACAACGCTTGACCGGCCTACTCGTAGAAGTTAGACCAGCAGCGATAGTTGCCAGTGATTTTACCGCCATGCCAGCGACTGAGCAAATGGATTGGTCCCAGGCACCACAATATGATATTGCTCCCGGCGCTATTCCCATATGTATTCTAGATACCGGGGTAAATGGGCAGCATCCTTTGTTGAGGCTTATTGTCAACCCTAAAACGCATATTGTACATGACCCGAGTTGGGGGGTTAATGATGTTCAAGGCCATGGTACCAATATGGCTGGACTCGCTGCGTTGGGTGATCTCAAGCTGGTTTTATTCAATAGCAAGATTGATGTAACAGCCACAATTGAGTCAGCCAAAATTTTGCCTGATCACGGTTCGAATGAGCCAGAGTTATATGGGGTGATCACCAGCGATGTGGTTTACAACATTGATGCAATCAAGCCCAGTAATAACAGAGTTTATACGTTAGCCATTACTGCGGATTATTCATTACGGGGCCGTCCTTCCAGTTGGTCGGCTGCTTTGGACCTGTTGGCGGCAGAAACCCCGGATGATGACTCCCGTCGGTTGTTTATTGTTG
>JBLGCB010000274.1:0-9273 GCA_047617105.1 Phenylobacterium sp.
CTCTCGTATAACATCAATATCTTGATAGAGAACGTCAGGCACCCTGCTCTTTTTATAAATTTTCGCCAGCAATCTTTCGTCCATTGATGGCATTAAATTCATCACTCGCATAGCATTACTTAAAAAAATGTCCATGCCTGAGTGATAACTTCTTCGAGGTACAATAAGAAATGCCAAAAAGCGCAATACCAACTCTCTGGCCGCCATTCGAGTATCATTTATTGGCTTATTAACCGCACTTTTAAACTCTGGCGTATCAACCATTTCAGCCAACAGGTCCGAAGATTGTCCCTGATATAAAGCATGACGAATCTCTTGGCTCGTCAATGGCATCCCTCCGGTATTAATACGCTTGAAAATATTACGCTTCACTTCTTCTGGAGTTCCCGGATTGATTACGGTTAAACGCATTTCAGTTTCCATGATTGTATTTATCAATCTGATATGCACCGGGTCGTCTTCTATGTCCGCATACGTTTTATTTTTAAATTTATCACCCAGAAACTCCAGATTGCTCAGTTTGAGCCGCTTACCGTCTGCGTTGCCAATAATAAAATCACGTATGGTTGAGAGCCGTTGCAACCCATCAACGACCTCCCATTTGCCATCTTCGCCAGCGGCAACGTAGAACATGGGTAAAGGAATTTTCAGCATCAGTGATTCTATCAAGCGACTTCTGCGAGTTGCATCCCACACTTCACTACGTTGAAAATTGGGGCTTAAATGGATAGATTTTTGCTTTAAACGACGAATAAGTGTATCCATCGGCACGACTTGTTGACTGATAGAAATCGCATCTGTATCAAAGGGGTCCAGTATGCTTTCTTCTTCAACAATGTCGGCTTCAATACCTGTTGGAGTCCCACTTTCTGAAAGTTCTTGTGCGATACTTTGATCGAATTCCTGGGGGGAATCTTCATTTAGCATGATTTATCGTCTCTTTTGTCATTGATGTACCAGATTTTTCACTTGATTTGCATTTATATTAAATACGCAGATTGTCTGGCAACAAATTTATACGGTCAATTGCCTGTATTCTACTTGCGGGTAAGTCACTTTACCACTGTCTGATGCTTAGGCTCCGACACTAAATAACATCCCTAACCTTTCTATACTGGCATTTGGGACCATATTTACTTTTGCTGCATGATATTTCTTTGCCTAGGTAAGTGACATTCAATTATGGTGCGCATGGCGCACCCTACAAAATTACCGCAACTGATACTTACTCACCTTATCCACCAGCGTCCGCCTCGACACCCCAAGCTGCTGAGCAGTCAGCGTCTGATTACCGCCATTCTCCTGCAATTTCTGCCGCACAATCTTAGCCTCAAAACGCGCAACAATGGCCTTTAATTCACTAGGCTCGCTGTCTTCATTGGATGTGCTGATACCACTGCCCTCAACCACCGATTCTTGCTGTAAACCCAGCTCTTGTATGCTCAGTGGTAGGTGCTCCAGTTTAATCACGCCATCAGCGTCTGCCAGCAATATGGCGCGCTCCATGATGTTCTGTAGCTCTCTGACATTGCCGGGGAATGGGTATTCAGTAAATGCATCCAGCACCTTAGGGCTAAGGCCGGTGATGGATTTGCCATAACTGTCTGAATACTTGTTAAGAAAATAACTCACCAGTGCCGGGATGTCTTCTTGGCGGTCACGAATGGCGGGTAAATCAATGGGGAATACGTTGAGGCGATAGTACAAGTCTTCTCTGAATTTGCCCTCTTTAATCAATAACTCCAGCGGGCAATGGGTGGCGGCAATCACTCGGGCATTAACGTTGATTTCTTCGGTGCCGCCCAGTGGCCTGAGTTTGCCCTCTTGTAATACTCGCAGCAATTTGGTTTGCAGCGCCATCGACATATCGCCAATTTCATCGAGAAATAATGTGCCATCGTTGGCCAGTTCAAATAAGCCCTTTTTGTTGCTGGTCGCGCCACTAAATGCGCCTTTTTTATAGCCGAACATTTCACTTTCAAGCAAGTCAGCCGGTAAGGCGGCACAGTTTTGTGCAACAAACAAACCACCGGCCGCTGGGCTGTTTTTGTGAATCGCTTCGGCAATCAGTTCTTTACCGGTGCCAGTTTCACCACGCAGCAATACGGTGGCTTTAGATGACGAGACTTTTTCTATTAAGTTATAGACTTTTTTCATCGCCGCACTGGCACCAATCACGCTGTCAAGATTGAGTGATTGGGTGATCAGCGCTTTGAGCTGTTGGTTTTCTATCGCTAGGGTTTTGTTGAGCTTTTCCATCTGGCTAATCAATGCCTGATTCTCTGCAAGCAAGCGAGAGTTATCCACGGTAATGGCCACTTGCGCAGCAAAGGCTTTAACCATGTTTTCAAGCTCTAACGGAAAGGCATCAATCGGCCCCGACTCTGATTCTCGGCGGTTAATCAACTGCATCACGCCAATGCTGGTACCTGCATTGTCGGTCAGCGGCACCGCCAGAATAGACACGGTTTTTTCACCCAGTAGGCGATCATTTTCGTAATAACTCGAAAAATCAAAACCAGAATAGCGATAGATATCCGCCACATTCACCAGCTGCCCCGACAAAGCACAATAAGCAGAAATATCCGACATATTGGGTTTGTTGTTGGCAAATAACGACACCGTGGCCAATGGTACTCTGGCATGGCTAAGCAATTCGCCCTGCACCAACTGCGGCACCAAATAACATTTGGTTTTGTCTAGCAGGTAAATACAACCCGCTTCTGCCGAGGTAAAATGCCGGGCCGCCGTGGCAATAATATGCAGCTGCTTTTGGTGATCACGCTCTCGTGACATCGCCAAACCAGCACTGATAAATTGCTCTAAGGCCAGCAATGGGCTTTCTATAAAATCATTCATAACCGTCACATATATCAAAAATATCACTGTAGGATGGGATGGTTCGACATGTCGACAATCCATCAAAGCTGTCGAAGCCCTTGGTTTTGATGGGTTTCACCCATCCTACGTCAGATTAAAACCAATTATGATTTATTCAAATTCAATCGCAAAATCGCCATCTTCACCAATGCCCAAGTTAAGCTGGGTAAAGTCATTCTCATCACTCAATCGCGATAATATTTCGGTGGCCAATTGTGGTAATAAGCTACCGTTAAGAATGTGATCGACGTTTCGTGCCCCTGAATCAACATCGGTGCAACGGGCGGCGATGTGCTCAACCACTTCGTCACCATACACCAGTTCCAGCTGATGGCTTTGTGCCAAGCGTTTTAACACTTTGCTGAGTTTGATGCGGACAATATCGCCCATAATATCGCTACCAATAGGATAAAACGGCACGATTTGCATTCTCGCCAATAAGGCGGGTTTAAAGTGCTGACTCAATACCGGACGAATGGCCTCGGTGATGGCTTCGATGCTCGGTAAAGGCCCTGAGGTGCACATTTTTGTCACGATGTCTGACGCTAGGTTGCTGGTTAAAAACATGATGGTGTTTTTAAAGTCCACCAGTTGGCCTTCGCCATCTGACAATACCCCTTTGTCAAATACCTGGTAAAACAGGTTTAACACTTCTGGGTCGGCTTTTTCAACTTCATCGAGCAATACCACCGAATAAGGCCGCTGTCTCACCGCCTCGGTTAACATGCCGCCTTCACCATAACCGACATATCCCGGTGGTGAACCAATCAAACGTGATACTGAGTGTTTCTCTTGAAATTCTGACATGTTGACCGAGGTTAAGAAACGTTCGCCTCCAAACAACAAATCAGCAACACCGATACAGGTTTCTGTTTTACCTACTCCACTGGGACCAACAAACAAGAAAACCCCCATTGGGGTATCAGGGTTATTGATGCCCGCTTTGGCGGCTCTCACCCCTTTGTCGATGGCGGCAATGGCATGGCCTTGGCCTTTGATGCGTTTGCCCAGTTCGTCGGCAAAGGTCAGTACGGTTTTGGCTTCGTCTTTGACCATTTTACCCAGCGGAATACCGGTCCAGTTGGAGATCACCTGCCCGACCACATCTGGGCTGACTTCGTAATGCACCAACGGGGTGTCGCCTTGTAAGGCTTCGAGCTGCTTTTTCAACACTGAAATGTTGCTGGCTATGTCACTGGAAATGTCTTCGTCCTCAGTCTCAGCTTCAGTTTCAGCATCATCCGCAGAAGCCATTTGTTGGCGCAGGGTCAATATTTCTTTGGCTAGGGTTTGTTCTTCACGCCAGCGTCCGGTTAATATTTCGGCCTCTGCGCGTTTATCTTCGACTTGTTGTAGCAGCTCTGCCATTAATCCCGTGTCTTGGCAAATATGGGCGTCAATATCGCGTTTTAAGGCATCGTGTTCGCGCATCAATGTGAGGCTATCTCGTTCTAGGGTATCAATATCTTCGGGTTTGGCATCAATGCTGATTTTGACTCGGGCAGCGGCGGTATCAAGCACATCAACCGCTTTGTCGGGCAGTTGGCGACCATTAATATATCGGGCTGATAAGTTAGCCGCAGCAACAACGGCGTCATCACGAACGTAAACACCATGCGCTTTTTCGTAGGTTGCCCGAATACCACGAATAATCACCACCGCCTGTTCTGGGGTCGGCTCTTCGAGTTTCACCAGCTGAAAGCGTCGTGCCAGTGCCGGGTCTTTTTCAAAGTATTTTTTGTATTCTGACCAAGTGGTCGCCGCAATAGTGCGCAGTTCTCCGCGCGCCAGCGCAGGTTTTAGCAGGTTGGCAGCATCACCGCTGCCCGCTGCGCCACCCGCACCAATCAGGGTGTGGGCTTCATCAATAAACATAATAATGGGTTTAACCGAAGATTTAACCGCGTTAATCACCGCGGTCAGTCGGTTTTCAAATTCGCCTTTAACACTGGCCCCCGCTTGCAATAAACCCAAGTCAAGGCTGTAAATATCGACGTTTTTTAGCATTTCAGGCACATCGCCTTCAACCAGCTTTAATGCCAAACCTTCAACCACGGCGGTTTTACCGACTCCGGCTTCACCAACGCAAATGGGGTTGTTTTTTCGTCGCCGGGCGAGAATATCAATCATTTGTCTGATTTCGCCATCGCGACAAAATACCGGATCGATTTTGCCATCACGGGCCAATTGGGTGAAGTTAACGCAGTATTTTTCCAACGCTTCTCTGTTGCTGTCGCTGGCCACTTGAGCGACAACACCTGAGCCATCAGCAGTACCAACAAATGCATTTTCAACAGAGTCGGTAATGGCATGGTCAAAGTTGGATTTAAGGTGGTCGTAAGAGATGACCTCCATATCATCCAAAAAGGTCGATAAACCATGACGGCGAGGATTGCCCAGTATGGCCAACACCATTGAACCTGAACGTATTTTATCTAGCCCCTGCTCTAATGAGGCAATTAACCAGGCATCTTCAAGCAAACCAATCAGTGCTTTAGAGAACACTGGTTTGCCCTGATTGCCGTTATTTTCATTCTCGACAGCGTGTTGCAGGTTTTTGACATAACGGGTCATATTGACATCATATTCAGCCAAGATCAGCGCCACATCATTTTCGCTTTCGAGCAGTTTCAGTAAAAAATGTTCAACGCCAATTTCATAGCCGCCATTGGACATACACAGGCCCGCCGCGCCTTCGAGTGCTTTGGTACAAGCAGGATTTAAACGACTGACAAATGACTTTAAGGTGATTTTTTCCATGGGTTTATTCCACTATTTGTTGTTATGGTATTTGTATTTTTAAGTTATTAGTCCACTACCACCGATTGGCTTTGGCCATGGGTATCTCCCAGCCAAGTTGACCAACCGAGGCGACACTTTGAATCTGATGATAAACTAAACCCCGGTACCGCTTCAGGGCTGAGCGCCAGTTCAATATCACATAATAATTCTGGTGGTTTGATAAATTGCAATAATTCGTTCATCGCTTGATAGTGCTGACCAGATATACCCCCGCCATTGGCCGGGGCTGGTAAAAAGTCATTAAACGTATCTAAATCGAGTTGCTGCAATGCAACTCTAAACTTGCCGCAGCGATCGGGTACCTGAGCGCCCAACATAAAATCTTCGCCAAGGGCCACGTTGTCGCGGCCCAAAACACACAGCTGATCTGGCGGAATGTCGACCATGCGTAACACCCCTTCTTCAACATCAACCTGCTTTAAACCAAAATAGCCCGACAGCACCTTGATGATCCGCTCTTTGGCAGCCTGCTTCATACTCAGCAAACCGGCAAAATGTAATAATCGCGGCCACTGTAACGCCGATTGTTGACGTTGCTTAGCATCTGGTGCGCCCATTAGAGCATAAATTTGTTCTGAAAAGGCATCGTTGCCACCCGACTGGTAATCTCGGTATGGCTGATATTTTTTGGTCGAACGGTAAAATAATGAAATCAGCCGGTGATTAAAAATATCGAGAAAATCTCGTTGCCGACCAGGCCCTCTTTCACAAAACTGCAATACCCGCTGGCCAGCCTTAAACTGTTCAAGCTCACCGTTTTCTTTAAGGATTAACGATAAGCTTTTACCACGTTTTAAGCCTTTTATTTGTTTATGGTCGAGAATGGTGACCGTAAGCTCACCGTCTAAGATTTGTCGCCGCTTTTGTGCTGCTTGTTGTTCAAGCTCGGTGAAGTCTATTTGCTGACGCTGATAATTAAGTACATCGTCGCTGGTCGCTAAAAAATAGCTCTGTGCATCCCCTTGGGCATCAATTTCAACTTCTTCTGCAATCACCGCTTCGGTGAAATAAGCGGGCAATGGCGACGTTGGGCCATACAAACCCATAAAATTGACACTCAGTTCAACCAAACCCTCAGAGACTTTATGGCAACTGTCGATATCCGCTGCGGCAAAACCCAATGACACCACAGACCTAAATCTAACGGCTTCTTTGGCCGGAGGATGGGCAAAACCCACTGGTAAATTATCTTTGCCAGATTTCTCCAACAATTCAATGGCTTTGGTGAAGTTGAATTGATGAGAAGCTTGCAGCAGCTGTATTTCTGTGGTGCTTAAACGCACTTTTTCCTCTTTCTCGGCTTTATCTTGGTCTTTACCCTGGTCTTTAATGACCAATTCTATTGTCCCCAACGCTTTGGCTCCCACAGATAGGTTTCCCCAGACTCCAGCCCTTTGACTTCTAAGCGATGGAAAGTATTAAGCTGGGCATATTGTTTGAAGTAACCATTCAGCACGCAGGCAAACTGATACATACTCGCTTCGCCTTGATGGCCTTTGCTGCCAAACTGGCTTTCTCGCATACTCAGGGTGGTTTTTAATCCCCGCACCGGTATACCTTTAAATATCCGGTCGACATTTTGCACCTTGATGTCTTCAATGCCTTTCATCATCTGTTGGTTGGTTCTTTGTGCCTGTCGGTCGGTGAATGCTTTAAAATCGTAATAACGCAGCAACACCCTCAAGGCATCTACCGAGGCCAGCGAATGATAATGCAACGCCATGTTGGCAATCAGCCGCCAATGTAAACCCCCTTGTAATGGTGGTGACAAGGCCGGGGTGACCTGGGTGATATTTTTAAACTGCGCAAAACCCGGCGAAGTGCCAGTATCATGACAAATTTCACCCACCCGTAAGGTTTCGGCCAAACGTCGATTGGTACACATTAGGGTCACTGAAATGGTTTCAGAGCGTAATTCAACATGACGATCGATAGGTGAGACAAAACTGATATGGGTGTCCATGCCTTCTTCAAGCACCGACGGTTTGCGCACAATCTTGTGAAAGATACGCTCAGATATCATCGATTTATCCACTTCATGTTCGAAAGATTCAAATGACGGATAATCAATCAAGGTCGGATTGCCTTTGATTCGCCCAGTCACTTCTTCAACCGAGAAAATTTCCACATGCTGGAGATTTTTATATTGTGGCCTTAACATGTAATCTTGTTGCTGGTGGGCAATACGCACAGGTTCGGCAGAACCCTGGTATAAGTTAACGATGGGGGTGCAAAACAGTCTAAAATCGTCTTTGCTCACCCTCACTTGTTGATCGAACTGGCGGGAAAATGTAAACCGAAACGAAAACCGTTCTATTTTTTTCTGTTGCAACAGCTCGCTGATCTCGGTGATATCAAAAAACAGAAACTTTTCTGGTAACTGAAAATATTCTTGAATCAGGCGGTAACCAGAGAATGTGCTGTTATCGCCAGGCAATAACGCTTGTTCAGGCTCAAATCCGACCGGTTTAATGCACGATGCAGGTAAAGTGGTTTTTTGCGGCTTGCTGCGGCCACCGATATACACACTCAATTCAACCGTTTCGAGATAATTGAATAACCACAGGTATAAACCTTGCGCCATTGCTCGATCTTGATCGCAATGTAAATACAGTCGCAGGTAATCCAATCCCATGGCATCAGAGGCCACACCGGCATCCAACTCAAACGATAAATCTAATACCGCACCATGTGAACGCAACTCCGTTTTGGCATCGCTGACACTAATGGGATACATATCCACGTCATAGCAGCTTTTGAACTTACAATCGGTGCCTTCCACTTTAACCGATTCGACTTCGCAATCACGAGGAATGGTTTGTTTCACCGACAACGCTTGCTCAATCGCTTCAAATTGCAAAATACTCATGCAAGGCACCGGGCTTAAGTAGTTTGGCCACAGTAAGTTGATCAGTGAGTGGGTGATTTCTGGCAATTCGTCATCGAGTTTTTGCCGGATACGTCCGGTTAAAAAGGCAAAACCTTCAAACAAACGTTCGACATCGGGATCATCCCCTTGCGAGGAGAGAAATTTAGACAAGCCAGGGTTTTGCTCAGAAAATTCTTTACCCAGTTCTCTGAGGTATTTCAGCTCGTCCTGAAAATATTGATTAACCGCCATAACTTAAGTTGTCACCTTCACTGCACCTTCATTGAGCATGTTCGCTTCAAAACGAACCCTGCCCTTATGCCCTCTCATATTGAGTTGGCCTTTAATTTCGAAACGTAAATCGGTCGGATCATTGTCGTTTTCAATATAGTTGACCCGGACTTTATTCAACCGCGATTCGTATTTATCTAAATGCTGCTTAATCGATTTTTTTATCTCTGTCACCGCAACGGTAAACCCATTGGACATATCCAAATCATTAAAATCAGGTAAGCCATAATCAGGGTTGGCCATGGATGCGCCCTGACGGGTATTAAACATGTTTTGCAAATGCAGTTGAATCGAGTGACGCAGCTTGTCCGGGTCAAGGGTTAACTGTTTTTGTGTCCCCTCTTCACCCAACGCAATGCGCTGAAAAAGGGTTAATTCTGATTGTGCTGACATGGTATGTGCAACTCCATCATTGAAAATAACACCAGAAT
>JBLGCB010000275.1:0-9264 GCA_047617105.1 Phenylobacterium sp.
GCCTGATACGGTCTTTGGTCGCGTCACCCCGCCAGTTCCACAAATTAAAGATATGTTCGAACGTGGCTTCTGCGATGGAACCCTCATAAATCCTATCTCGGTTAAAAGGCGTCATACCGCCCCAGCTATCATAGGCATCCCAGTTGGGTTTATTTTGCGCCAACGATTCACCGCGCGTGGCACTGCGAGGGGTGGTACCATAACTAGAGCTGGTATTTGGCACGTTTTGGCTTGAGTGGCATTTGCTACATTTGGCGTCGTCTGGCTCAACTTTTCGCTCCCTCGGGGCAAAAGTAAAAGTATTGCCACCATCAAGGCTATGCATTTCAGGAATGTCGTCGAGGATTATTTCATGAAAACGGAAATTCTGCTTTTCTTCATCCCATTGCATATATTCAATGGCGTTGTGATGAGAACCAGGAAAAGAATCATGTTCGGTCATGCCAACGCTAAAGACAAAACGGGCATCATAACTGGGCAACAAAATTCTCGGTGACAAGGCAGTGCCAGTTTGCAGGCTTTCTGAACGGCTCATCAAAATCCAGTTTTGCTTATACAGTGGATGCAAAGCAGCAATGAACTTGGCCGCCGTGTTGACATGCGGATTGGCGTCAAGATAAGTCTGAATATCATCGGCGGTGCATAGCTTAGGATCTTCTCCATTCAAGGTTGGCGAACAAGCCTCAAGACGGGTAATCACGGTGACAGGGTTAAAGCGGGCGATCACTCTTTTGGCGGTGGTCATATCAACGGTGCACGGATTGAGTTCAGCACAATCGACCCCCATCCCCGACCAACCGGCAAAGACCGAACCATCTGTTGATGGGTCGTCCGGGGTGAGATCCTGATCGGCCACTGCTGAGAGTACAATATTCTGATCGGGAAAATCAAAGTCGCAGTCTGCGCCGCAGTTAATACCAACAATATTTGAAGTGATAGTGCCGCTACCGAGGCCAGATTTTAATACATTCATGGTATCGGCCAGCACCGGATTGCTTAGCGTGATGAGCATTAACAGGGCGATTGTTAATAATGATATCAGACGCGTTTTCATAGCTTCACCTTTGGGTAGTATGGCTAGTCAGGCCATGGTTTATCATCGTTGATGATTTTTTGACCCTTATTAGTTATAGTTTTGTTCAGGTTTGGCTATTTTGCAAACAGAAAGATTGAGTGGGAGGTTGTTGATAATCTCTGCCGTCACTTTATTCAGCAGGATGGTCTGGTTGAATGAGGCGTAAGCCTTTGTCGTCAAGCGCATTGTCGGGCAAGTCTTGCTCAAGGCAAGCAGCTGCCCATTGCGCCTCAGTGGCTAATGTCAGTGCTAACCCCGCAATTAGCTGGTTTGCTCGTTGGCGAAACTGTTGAGTCATCGTGGTTTCTGCCAACCAAAAACCTTGAGTAATAAAACGCATTTTGCAGCGGATGTCTTTGACCTTAAAGGTTTGCCATAAACCATATTGGTCAAAACCCCATTCGCTGGCCCAAGGGGATGGGAATTGCTGCGGTGGACGCTGATACCAGCGGTGGCGATGACTAATCGTTGCCAAAGATGTTCGGTCCACGACGTTTTGGTCGCCGCTCGCCTTACCTTTGACCGCCCTTGTTTCGTCCTTGCTCCGCTGCGGCGCTTCACTGCGGATCGGTGCTTCGGGCGTGGCTCGCTCCTGTGCTTTTTCCACCTGGGTGACACGCAAGCCAACGTAGCTGCCAGCATCACCACGATGGCTCCAGAAGCGGTAAGCCGAGCGGCAGCCGCGACCGTAGCTGAGCCAGCCGCCGCCACGCAACACGCGGTCGGACGAGTTCAATCCACCGATGGGGTCAATCTCAGCTTGAGGTGAATAATCCCGCTTTCCATCTTGGCACCACTCATAAACATTGCCATGCATTTGCTGTAAACTCCAAGGGTTAGGCTTAAAGTGGTCTATCGCTACCGTTTTTTCACCCTTGAAGTTGGCCTGGGTTAACTGCTCACCAGTGTGAAAAGGGGTTTGAGTACCTGCGCGGCAAGCGTATTCCCATTGTGCTTCGGTGGGTAGGATCAGATCCATTTCAGCAACAATTTGATTCATTTTAGTGCAAAATAACTGACAATCATCCCAGCTAACTTTTTCTACTGGTAATAATTCATGCTTTTTAGCTTTAAATTCGCTGGGGTTTTTACCCATAACAGCCTGCCATAACTGCTGACTTACCGTGGTCTCAGCCAACCAATAACCCTGGGTCAGCGTCACTGGATGTAGGGTTTCATCATCGTCTCGGCCAACCTCATCCTCAGGCGAGCCCATTAAAAAACAGCCCGGCGGGATATAACGCAATTTCAACTCAATCTCTTTAATACTCAGGATAATAAACAAACCATATTGGTCCAACTGTGGCTGGTGTTGTTTCAGCCACTTAGGTGCATCATCCATTACCTCAATCACAGCGCCTTGATGGTTAGCAAAACGATTAGCAGGCCAACTCACCCGAACATAATCCGTTGTCGCCACCACCTCATCAGAGGTAATGCTCAACGAATTGGCCCAGTAAAAATCATTACTCGAAAAAGTTTTCAGCACCACGGATTCATTTTGATTGGTCACAGTGAGTTCGCCACCAACTTGGGTGATTAAACCCTGAGCTTGCCACGCTGATTGCGGTTGTACCATCAATGAATGGATATCACTTAACGCAACAATTTGCGCCCCCTCAGTATCTTGCTGGTCAACAACCCGCAATTCATCCCCCAACTGAATAATGCTACCGGGTTTGGCTGGAATTTGTTCCTGTTGATGCCATTGTTGCCACAGTGCTGAGTCGACGCCGGGTAATACCTCGTCGCTGCCTGAATGCTGACGCCACAATAAATTGGTTAAGGTTAATGCTTGATTGGCTTTTTCAGGTAATTTGTCGATATTTTTAGCCAGTTTTCTGGCCTGAATCATCAGCCATTCCAGCTCATGTGGCTGTGATTGTACCAACTGGCGACTGGCAAATCGGTCAAGATAATGGTTAACATTGTCCTCCAGTTGTGCTTTCAACCCTGATGATAAATCCTGACAAAACAACCAAGTGTACATCTGATGCTGATGTAACCAGCACGGCTCATCGGCTTGTAAGTGACGATTAATAATCGCAAAAGCCAGCATTTGTTCATCGGCACTCAGCAGGGTCTTGGCTAGGTTCTGAAAATGCTCTGCTGAATGGGCCCAAAAGCCGCGATTATTTGACTGATACCACTCAATGGCTTCATGGGTGGCCACCTTAGCTTCTAAAGTTGATCCATCGTTAAACAACGCAGTGTGTAATTGCCGGATCATCGCTAGGGTTAACACCGCCGGACTTAAACTCAATGCAGCCAGCAGTTTATCAAGCGGCTTAGTGCGGGTAGTTGGTTGCGTGAAGGTTGGATTCAGCGAACCAACAGCCAAATAAATGGCCGTAGCCCCCGAGGTTTTAAAACCGCGTTGCAAATTTTGCCAAATACTGCGCTGCCAGTGATGACCAACAACCAAAGCCAGTGTGCCTGCTGGCGGATGCAAAGCATTATGTGAGCCATGTTGCATCAACCAGTGGTAAACCCCACCCCGTTGCACCAGTTTGATGTTTTGTCTCACCACATTAATGCCAAACCATTTTAACAACCACCGTTGTACATCTTGATAATCTTGATGGTAAACACAACCACCATGAGTAAAATCGCAATATAACCAGATTTCGGCGGGGGCTTGGCGGTTTACCAGCAAGGGCCATTTAATCATCGGTTGTTTACGGGCAAAACAGTGGGCGATTTTATCGATGTCTGGCTGGCGAGCAGTATTGAGTTGATATAAATAAGGCATAAGTGCCTGATACAAGGTTTTTTCCTGCCATAAAGGGACCAATGGCGGCTGTGGCAACTGGCTGTTTTGCTCTGGCTCCAGTGGTTCTACTTGGCGCATCCGGGTTAAAATCGGCTGGTTTTGCTGCGCTGATTCAGTGATGGTTAAACGGCTTACCACAGTCACCGGAAAAGAATAATCAACGGCCTGCGGTTGAAGCTCAGCTTCAAGCTCAACGCCAGCTTCACCTTCAACCTTAAAAGCGGGATTACTCAACACCACTGGCGGCTTTCGTTCTATTTCAAACACATCTTGAGGCGGCACATAAACCAAACCCAAGGCCGCCAGCGCGGTAGGCAAATACGGGTGGTCTGGGCCTAATTTTTCCAACAATTTCAAACCAGCATGGTGGTTATCCATGATTTTTCCCGGCGACAGCCCTAAACTGACTTTTGTCAATCAAGTGCTCGCTAAACACAGTCAATTTTTCAGACCGTTCATCTTTATCAAACTTCTTTAAAGTGCGCAACATATCCAAAAATTCAGAGGTACCGACCAAATAATCATCATTCTTCTCCATGGTTTCTCGTCGCTCCAGTACCTGCATAGCCACCGTTTGTGCCAACTCAGCTAGCTCGCTTTGCTCTTTTTTATCCGGGTAATGGGCTTTGAAGATATTCATCATCCATTGCAATGCCAGCTCCCGTGTGTCAGGTAATTCAATATCCAAAATGGCGCAGCGACGCAAAAAAGCCTGAGGTAATAAACGTTCATCATTAGAAGTGATCAACACAAAACACGGGTGCTGTGGATCGGCTTTTACCGTGTTTTTGAGATAAGGGCAACTGATGGCCCCGTTGGCCAATACTTCGAGTAGTGCGTTAGGTAGGCTCGGCTGGGCTTTGTCGATTTCATCAATTAACAATACCGTGCCCGGTAGGTTATGGGGTGGTTCAACACTATAGTTTTTTACACTCGACGGGGCGATGGCCTGCCACACTTTGCCAGGACGAATATAATCAGCCATTTCGCCTACAATCGAGTCTGCGCGGTTGGCTTCGTCTAACCTTTTAACATGGTCAACCGAATATAACAGGTCATCGACCGTGGTGTTGTAATGCACCACGGTGCTGATTAAACCCCAACCCAGAATTGACGCCACCGCCTGTGCCAGTTGGCTTTTACCAAGCCCCGGCCCACCTCGTACCAGTAAAGGCCGTTGGCAAAAATAAGCCGCCTGAATAGCACCAACATGTTGCGGTAATAACTGATAACGCCCCGCTGGCCAGCCTTCCATCGCACTGAGGATCACCGGGTCTTTATCACAAAGTTGGTGAATGGTTTTATCTGAGTGGTTATTTTCCATCAGAAGTCACTCCTAATAACTGGTTTATATGAACCTGTAATTTGTCATGGTTTGGACCATAAACAATCAAGCTATCGCTCTTGTTCAACCGTTGTAACACGCCGATTCTGACAATTCGATCTGGCGTTGCACCGTCATTGAGTTCTAGCATCAGTTCCCTGATAATTTCTATGGCTTCACAATGAGTATTTTGAGTAAATTGCCGTTGATTGACGTAAAAACGAGCGATAGTGAGCAAAAACTCCTGGTCATCAGAATGTTCTACGATAGCTGTCGCCCTGAATTCGACTTTCCAGTCAGGTCGGTCTAAAAACTGACTCAGTTTATCGCCATGTTTGTTCATCACCCGGCTAACCAATTCATCTTGTAATGCTTTTTTACGTTTTGCTCTGGCTTGATTAAAAGCGGCGGTATCAGACAAAGACTCAGGGGGTGGCGTAATGGTAATGAGGCTGCCAACTTTAGGCAATTCTTGGTCGCCAGGTGCCAACTCAACAGGCACTAGCGCAATAGCATGAGCCGCCAAAGAAATTTCATAAATAGCCCTTGCATCATAGTTGTAAACCCCCGGCACCGAGAGCCGTAGCAGCTGGGCGTGAGGATTGGCATCACGTATTTCGGCCACCCAGCCGGGGTCTAACCTTAACAACGTCATAATAGATGCCAGCTGATACAAAACATTCAGCATTGGTGGTGTGGGCTGTTTGTGGTAATACTGAATCGCTTTTTTGATAAAACGAAGTATTTTGCGCTTTTCGTACTGTTTCAGCGTGGTTAGACTCAATCGCACATCTTCATCCATCGATTCAAACAAAGCCACGGTGGCCTCTTCCTCAAGCCATTGCTCAAAACACTCTTCGACAAAATCCCAAAAACGCGCTTCCACCTTTTCACAGCTAAACCCTTGTGCATACTTTAGCAGCTCATCTGCGCTAGTACTTTCGTGCGTATGTTTGACATAAACATTTTTTCCCAATTTAGCAAGGCATTGCTGAAAAAACTCGGTAGGGTCTGCCTCGGGTGATAGCTGAAAACAACGATGCATTTGCGCCATTTTTTCGTTATAAACTCTGGCAAGTTGTTGGGGCAAGGTGGTTTTGATCAATTCGGCAAAATCATCAATATTCACCAGCACAATCAACGGATTGTTAGTGCTGTAAATCAAACAACTGCTCAGCTCCCACAGACAAAAGTCGCTTTTCAAATAATCAGGGGATAATACAATCACCCGGCGCAATGCCGTAGCGATGGACTCAATCACCAACTGCACTCGCTCGCCGCCAACCAGGTATTTTTGCCAGCTTTGCTCGTTTGCAGGTTTTACCCTGCCGGGTTCTGAGCTATCAAATTCTCGCAGATAGGCAAACAGCTGATATTGCGGGTTCTGGTTGCTGGCCGCCTTAGCGAGGCAGGTAACCCAGCTATCCACCAGCGGTTGTTCGGCGCTGGCATAACTCAGCCAGATACTGCGTATATAGTGTTGATTCATTGTTTATGCTCACCGTGACAGCCATAATAAAAAATAGGCACTGATTGATGTAATGTCAACACGTTGGTGCTTGCCAGCATCAAATAAGTAGTTAATTGCCCACTGGGCGACAAAGCATAAAGGTGTCATAATGCGGGCTAGGCCAATAACAGATATAAGCGATAGCCCAAATGGACGTTACACGTTTTAAAATGACCAACATAGGTCAATTTGCCCAAGTCGACATACCACTGGCACCAACCTCAAAAACACCGTCAAACGTCACTGTGTTGGTGGGTAATAATGGCAGCGGTAAAACCTCAATTTTAACTTCAATGGGCATTTCATTAAGTTGGTTAGTGGCCGCTTGTTTTAATCAACAAAACACTGGCAGCAACATTGCCGGGGGCCTCATCAAAAAAGGCCAAACCAGTGGTTCACTAGGGATTGAGGTGACAGGTTCGCATAACCCAAATGATACTTACCATTGGTTGTTGAGTAAAACACTCGACGGCAACATCGCTCCAACACCAGCACTAACTCCGGAACTAACTCAGGCACAAGCCAACCTAGCAGAGGTGGCCAAACTCGCCGATGTTTACCGGTCGCAATTTACCGAAGACAACACAGCGTCTTTCCCGCTCATCGCTTTTTACACTGCCGAAAGGTTTGTCAACAATGTGGCATTGGAGATCAAAAAATCCCCTACTGGCAATCAACTCGCCGCTTATGAGAATGCATTAGGGCGAACGACCAATTTTGAGCAATTTTTTGAATGGTTCAGAGAGCGCGAAGACATCGAAAATGAAACAGCCTCACCGATTCAGTTAACAGAACAACTCGCATTTGACGTCGTTACAGCAGCAATGAAAGCCGCACAAGTTGACATATCCGATGACGAAATTCGCACTGCCGCCGAACAAATGATATCCAATCAACAAAACGCCGAAAACGATAAGCAATTATCCGCCGTCAGAAATGCGATTAAAGCATTTATGCCGGGGTTAAATAACCTCAGGGTAAGACGCTCACCCGTGTTACATATGTCAGTAGAAAAAGCAGGTTTAACTTTTAGTGTAGAGCAACTATCGCAAGGCGAGAAAGTACTGATGGCACTGGTTGGTGACATTGCCCGGCGGCTGGCAATATTAAACCCATCATTCGACAACCCCTTGCACGGTGACGGCATTGTGCTAATTGACGAAGCAGACTTGCACTTACATCCACAGTGGCAACGAACGTTTATCGCCAGACTCACCCAGACATTTCCTAATTGCCAATTTGTATTAACAACCCACTCACCGCTGCTGATCAGTGACAGTAAAGACGTATTATGTTATTTGCTGGACAACGGTGAATTGGAGCCAATAGAAGATTTGTACGGCCTTGACGCCAATCAGGTGTTATTACAAGTGATGAACACCGATGTTCGTAATAGCCAGGTTAACAACCAAATTAATCAGCTACTCAGCCAACTACAAAGTGGTCATCTTGAAGCAGCACAGGATACTTTTAATCAGCTCAGCACAGAGCTGCCTAAAGGTCATATTGAACTGGCTAAAGCCAACTTGATGATCCGTAAATTGGAGTTACGTCGTGAGAAAAATCGCCAAGAATGATGAACCAGAACATCTGACCAAATACAAACGCCAAAACCCCAACAATCGATATAAAGATATTAGCAACGATGAGGGGCTGCGACAGAGCATACGAGAAGCCTGTACAGCAGAGCAATTTTATTTGTGCGCCTATTGTTGCGATAAAATTACAGGAGAAAATGATTCTTGTCATAATGAACACATCGAAGCTCAAAAACTCGCCAATACTCGCACACTGGATTATTCCAACATTGTTGCCAGCTGTAACGCTAAAAATCAGTGTGGCCACAAACATGGCCACACCAAACTTGAACTCACGCCCCTTATGGATGCGTGTGAAACCGAACTAAAATTTGAAACCAACGGGCTGGTCGTTGGCACAACACCAAGAGCACAAGCTTGTATTGACATACTTAATTTAGGTGACACAGCACAAAGCAATCGAAGATTAGTATCCATAAGAAAACAAATGATCGAAGCCTTGTTATTTGACATTGGCTTAAAACCCTATGAGCAATTAGAAGATGACGAGCTACTGGCAATGGTTATTACAGAGCTAAATACTCCGATAAAAGGAGAGTTAGCGTCATTTTCGCCAGTTTTGGTTGCCATTTTGAACGATCAGCTGTTGTCAATTTGAAATATTTTTACCCGCTTTTTCAACACCCTTCCCTCCCAACGTACACAATTCATTCAAAATAAAAATAGACCTTTGACAAAAGTCCTGCTAACATTCGACCCTCATAGCGGATCTAGGTGGTGATAACCTAGCAGCTTGCTTAGCGTATTTATTATCGCTCTGGTTGTATTTATCACCATAATTGTACTAATTGGATGAAACACGGACTCTAAATCATGATAACTATTCAGCGCACTCATCTTTTGCACCATAACGGCGTTATTGTCGTACTCAAACAGTTACATATGACCTATATGCGCCTATTTTCCGTGCGACAATGCCTTGTTCTGAAGCAAAATCTAAGCACGCTGAACAGTCACAAATAATGAAATATTTATTTAATGTCG
>JBLGCB010000276.1:0-9208 GCA_047617105.1 Phenylobacterium sp.
CAAGGCTTATTTTGCCCTGATCAACCAACTCTTGGGTAAAGGTATGGTCGATACTCAACTGTTCTAAGCGCTGATTTCGTAACCGATAAATTCGGCTGTCTCCGGCCCAGTAATACAAGGCATGTTGTTGAAACAAAGCCAACCCAGCGACAGTACTGCCAATTAACGAGTCACCATCACCGGCAAGGTCTTGGAGTTTTTCATTCACATCGCTCAGGCAGTCTTCGATGGCATCAACAAACAGTGGAAAGTCTGCCGTTTGTTCGAGCTTTTTTAACGCCATAGAAATCTCTTGGCTGGCCACATCGCCCTTTTCATGCCCGCCCATACCATCAGCGACGGCCCAATGGCCCTGCGCATCGTTGGTCATATAATCATCTTCGTTGATTTTTCTGACTCTGCCCATATCGGTGAAGGCGGCAACAGACCAACTAAAATCCTGAGAAATGATGCCGTTATGATTGTTTTTACTGTGATGAAAAGCTTTACTCATTTATTCAAACCCCGTCAAAAATCGACTGAAAACACTCTTATCTGGCAAACCTTTGGTCACCACCAACTGTTCGGTGATGGCCTCGCTACCATCACTAAGCCATAAACAAAACGGCTCAAGCTCAGCAGATAATTCACGCGCATGGACCACATCAGCAGAACTGGCCAAGTTAATGCCATATTCAAATTCGTGGTAAACCCGCGCAGGTGCGGCAACCTGCTGCTCCTCTGCCACAGCGGGTAAAATATCCGCATTAAGTGCCGCCACTTCTTCTTCTAAGCCAACATCAATTTGCAAATGTTGAGCGATTTTTTTAACCGCATTTTCTAAGTTCAATAAACGCTGTTGCAATGGTGACAGTTGCGGCGGCTGCTCTGCGGGTGCAACCAACTCAGGGGCTGGACCTGGGCGTTGTCGCGTCTCATCAAACGCCTGATCAATCAAATCGGGGTTGGCCACCGCGGTATACGGCTGACTTTGTTCAACCGCATCACAAAAACCGTCAAAATCCAAATCAGCTTCCAGCGCATCCAACAACACATCTTCGCTGTCAATCAACCAAGCGTCGAACGGATGTATTTGATTGATACCGCTGAACCGCTGTTCACACGGTGCCAATAACGTCAGCGGAAAATTACGCCCGACTTTATCGACACTGGGGATCCAAATACCCAACCAGGCATTATCATCAACAATGCCCGGGCTGAGGTAGTAGTGCCAAATGGGCGCAACCTGATAAAACCCCAGCCAGCGCTCATCTAAAACATTTCTGCTTTGAACCATACCAGTCTGAAACCAGTCATCCAGCACCGCAATCACTTCTCTGCTTAACCCTCTTGAGACAAAGTCGCCCCTAGACGGTATTTTTCCATGAAATCCTGCCATATCAGCGCTAAAGCTCCATTGGTAAGGTAAAGTTTTGCAGCAGTCTTGCCCCTAGAGGGTTAAACTCGCTATCAGCCCGCAACTCAAACTTGGCATCAAATTTCTTTTCACTAAAGGTCACCCGATAAACCGACTGTTGCCCAGTGCTTTCGAGTTGTGCCAAATCGAGCATTTTAAACAGTGACCATGGCCCTTTGGTCGATGACGCCACTTTTCTGCCCTTGAGTGAAGTGAATTGTATATTTGCTTCTTCTTGACCGGGGATTAATGGCCATGACATGTTCACCGCACGCAGTGGGCCATGCGCATAGGTGATTTGTTGATCGCCAAGCTTAAAACGAAACTGCTTGGCGGCGGCATCAAGGGCGATGGGTTTCATCACAAATGACATTTTAGGCTCAACCGCATTACGAGGGAAAAACAACCGGGTCACCCGATCAGCATCTTGCAACTGCCTAATGGTGCGGCCTGGCAATTGCAGCGATTGTTTGAACACCATCTTTTGTTGCCACAACTTGCTGTCGATATCAATAAACGCGGTCATATGCTGCTGCACAAACTGCTCAATAATACCTTTGGGTCTGAAAAACTCTGAAAAATCGCGCAACTCCAACTCAACCTTAGAATTGGGGTCTAGTGGATAACGGCCTTTAATCGCATCGTTATAATAACCAACCACCTGAGCATTCCATAAACGGTTGAGTTCTTTACGCGCCTTGGTTAGCATCATCGACCAGCCCGACTGACTCATGGTATTGAGCCACTCTTTAACTTTTAACGGCACGTTTTTACTTTGGCTGCGCAGAGACTTAAAGCGGTCACTGCCGATACTGCCCACTCTGGCTTTCACCGCTTCTAGCGCCGCTTTTTCAGAACCGCCATGAATCAACTCATCTTCGAGGTATTGCGAGAAACGCCCCACTTCTTCCATCATCCGGGTCAATTGAGGTTCCCCTCGTTTGGTCTGCAATAAGCGATGATAAGCCTTAAAGTTAGCGGTAACAGGTTTGCCCAAATTATTAGTCAGGCCAACTTTACCAGTCTCTCTGACCAAGCGATTCACTTTCGACACCGCCCTTTGGGCGCTGCTACTGACCACACCAAGCGCATTAGACACCCCTTGCGCTGCTTTACCCGTGGGTATCGGTTGCGACAAATCCGTTTGCGCTGCCACGGTGGTCAACAAGGTTTCGAACGGGCCATTAATGGTTGTCGCACTATTGATAATGGCCAACCCTTGGTTTAACTCATTAGACTCTCTGACCTTAAGCCCAGTCAAAAAGTCGCCCCACCTATTGCTATAATCGGCATAATAATGGCGATAAACCTGTTGTTTGAGTTGTTCTGGTGCTATCGGAATTTTATTGGCATGATGCTGACCAAGCACCCAGTTATTGTCTAAATAATCTGAGGCGTGATCGCCATATTCAAGAATGAAGTTTTGATAAAAACCAGCCTTGGTAAACATACCTGGAATATATTGCTCAGCCAGCGGTTCGCTGCGACTGGTCATAAACACATCTAGCCCTTGATTGCCGGCAATATCGTTAAAGGTCAAATCTTTGGAGTGATCCTGAAGCAATGCTTGTTTAACACTTTGATAAACCTGCTGCGACAAAGGCGAACGGCTTAATAGGTTACGCGCCATTGACACAATTTTACCGCCATTGCTGTCGAGTGCCACTTTGGCCTTACTGTGTTCAAGCAAATACTCATGATGCGCAATCAGTTGTTTGGCCACCGCAGGCTCTGTGGCAAAGCGCTGTTGCCAGTCTGCCCGACTAATGGCCAGCAACAACTCGGCATCAAAACTGGCACCCGACTTATCGTTAATACCGGCATACATCAGGTAACCTTTAAGCAGTTCGTAAGTCAGCGCAGTGTCTTTTTGATTGCTGACCTCGATGATCATCTCCTGCAAACTGGCGACAATAACTGGTAGCAATTTCTTTTCAAGCAGCAACAAATAAGCATCAACTGTACGTTTGCCTAGGCCATCGCCCTGATATAAACCGGCATGAGCCAGCATGGTCGAATCATCAAACACCTGACTGGCCGAGCGCATTTCGTTTAGCTCATCTAACACTTGGATGAAATCTGCCCCGACCATATCGTCTTTATAAGACACATCTGTACTGGCAGCGACAAAATCGCCAGTGTTGGTGATATGGTCGATATTTTGTTGATACGACACCACCCAAAATCCGACGGCCGCCAGCAAAGAAACAGTGGCTGTGGCAAAACCCAGTCGTTGCCATAAACGACGTCGTTTAACCACTTTCTGATCGACCCCAGCCAATTCAGCTTCCGGAAAAATCACCTCTTGCAATAAACGCCGCAAGAAATAGCTTTTACCTTTACGTTGGTAACCGGTATCAGTGGCCGCTTTAACGCCCCAGTTTGACGCCATGCTACCAAGCAAGCGGTCTAGTGGCGTGCCTTCTTGAGTGCCACTGGTGTAATATACCCCACGCAACAAGCCAGAATCTTGAAAACGATTGGCACTAAAGACATCGCGCAAAAACAACGAAACCGGGTCTCTTAACGAGGCCATTTGTGAAGGAAAACCCAATACCGCCGGGCGTAATTTAATATCAAGCTCAGCATTAACCCGAGTCAACACCTGGCTTTTAAGACGGGTGATCAGTTGATCAAAATGCTGGGGATAGTGCTCAATACTGGCAGCACCATTGTCAGTGCCATCCAGCGCAAAGGTTTCTCCCCATACCTGAGCACGTTCATCAGAATTTAAATGGGCAAAAAACTCACTAAAACCCGCCACCAAATCACATTTGGTAAACATAAAATAGACCGGAAAACGAATGCCCAATTGTTTGGTTAACTCGTCGATTCGACTACGGATAGTATGGGCGTAATTGGCCCTTTCGTGATCAGACAACGCCATAATATCGGTGATGCTCACCGCCACTATCGCGCCATTAATTGGCCGTTGTTTGCGATATTGCTTAAGCAAGTCCATAAACTTTTGCCACGCCGCCTTATCAACCGACTCGTGACTGTCTTGGGTGGTGAAACGACCTGCGGTATCAATCATCACCGCTTCGCTGGTAAACCACCAATCACAATGACGGGTACCGCCGACGCCGCGTAATGATTCTTTGCCAAATTCGCTTTCTAGCGGAAAATGCAAACCAGAATTGACCAGTGCAGTGGTTTTACCCGACCCCGGAGGACCGATGATAATATACCAGGGCAACTCATATAAATGGGTGTTGCCCTTGCTATTTTTAGCCGTGGCATTCAGGGTTTTTAACGCATCATCAAAATGCCTGCTGATTTCATTGGTTTCATCATCGATATCTCTGGAATCATTTTGGCCAAGCTCTTCCATCATCTCGTCGTTTTTGTTTTTTATGAGATATTTGACCCGAAAGATATTGCCTAACCACAACATGGTGATCACCAATATCAACAATAATCGACTGGCGACACTTTCTAGAATTTGGCTCTCGCCCACTGCAATCATGGGGCCAACAAACCAAATCAATAAGAACAGCGCCAACAACCCCACGCCCTGAATGAACCATTTATTTCGCAATACAGTTTTTATTTTTTCCACAATGATTGCCTTATTTAACCAATACGATTTCGACGCGGCGATTTTTTGCCCTGCCTTGCGCAGTATCATTACCTGCAATATTTTGCGAGTCAGCCAGCCCGGTTGCTTTTATTTTGCTGCTGTCGAACGCATCCTGTTCGAGTATTTTTAACACCGTATCCGCTCTGGCTTGAGATAACGCATAGTTATTGGCATAACGTATTGAGCTAATCGGCACGCTGTCGGTATGACCCATAACATTCACGGCAATATCGTGTTCAGCCAAAAACTGGCCGACTTTTTCGACAATCGCAATAAACTCATCAGACAAGCGGTGACTACCAGAGCTGAACATATTACTGCCCACCAGCTTGACAAAAATCTGTGATGATTGGTCTTCGATTACGACCCTACCCCGGCTGATATCATCTGCCAGCAAATCTCTTAGTAACTGATCATATTCCACCACCTCTTTGACCAAATCAGGTTCGTCGATGGGTTCTGAGGGCTGATAGGCAACATTCGAACGGCCAAGACTGGACATATTACCCGGCACCACATTGAGCGATTCGATGGCATGAAACTTAGCCACTTCTTTGTCTACCCAACCGGCTTTATCGCCAATTGACCAATAAAACCCGGCAAAAGCGGCCAGACCCAAACCAAGGGTGACCAAGGACACTACCCAAAAAGGCACATATTTAACGATGCCGCCGCGATCATCACTAACACCGCGCCACGCAGGTGACAAAGTGGTGTCGATGTGCGGTTGATGCTGACGAATGACATTAAACAGGTGGTTTTTAATCTCGTTTAAGGTATTTGAACCATTGGGCAGTTCGCGATACTTGCCCAGAAAACCCAATTCAAGACAGGCATAATACAGCGATAATACCGCGAGGTTATTGGCGGGCTGTTTGATCATTTCATCGAGGTTGCTAAAAAACTGTTCCCCGCCCCAAGCTTGTCGATGAAACAACACTAACAAACTCTCACTGGTCCAAGAACTTTCGGCCCCCCAAGGAGTATTGAGAATGAGTTCATCGACCAATGCACATAAACCATAACTGGCAAAATCGACCAATTCGCGGTCAACCGCGAGGCCGTTGGCCCCGAGGCCAAAATTCACTGAATGAAAATAGCGAATTTGCTCAACGGTATAGGTCTTAAATTCTTCGAGGTTAAGGCCAGTACTGGCTGATTTCACAGATGAAACAATACTGAGCAGTGGGATAACCATATCAATGACGCTGGTACCAACACCATGAATGCCCGGCTGAGCGTAACCCGGAGGCAGTTGCTGTCCCGGTGGTGGCTGTTGTGCGTTTCCCGGTGGTGGTTGCTGCGCGTATCCCGGTGGTGGCTGCTGAGCGTATCCCGGCGGTGACTGCTGAGCGAATCCCGGCGGTGGCTGCTGCTGCGGCGGATAACCTTGTGGCTGCTGTGGCGCATGAGGCTGTTGCGGCGGGTAACCTTGTGGCTGCTGTGGCGCATGAGATTGTTGCGGCGGATAACCTTGCGGCTGCTGCGGTGCGGGAGCCGGTGGTGTCGGCATTTGACCTTGCGGCTGATGTTGTGGTTGTTCTGCATCCGTTGGTTTTCTGGGTCGTCGGCCGCCCGGTCTGATAACCGTTTTATCATTCATTATTGTTGTTCTCTAGGTTAGCGGCGATTAATCGACCACAATTGCATTTCGAGGCCCGGAAACTCTCCACTGACATGAAATGCCATGCCTTGGGAGGTTTTTAACTCTTGCCACAAAGGATTTTGCTGGTTTAATTCAAAATAAGTAAACCCGGCGGTCAGCGGAATTTCTCTTGGTGCCGCTGGCATTGGTACAATTTCGATACCCGGCAATGCACTATGCACCAAACGATAAATTTGTTCACCTGGGGCAATCTTCACTTGGGCCGGAAATTCAGTTCTGATCCGCTCATCTGGCACTTGCGCACTGATGGCCAGCACAAAATAAGCCGTATCCAAAATCGCTGGATTGGTAATTCTGGCCGCTCTGAAACCATTTTTGGGCGGTGATAAAGGTATTGATTGCGCATGTTGCGCGAGAATCACATCAAACGATTTTTTGATATCTTGGATAATCGGCAAAAAGCTCTTAATCGCGGCATCATGATTGTATTCAGGAAACACCATCGGCCGTTTATTTTGCTTCATAAAGGTCGACATTTCACCGGCGAAGCTAATTAAGGTTTGATAGAGAAACAAGGGATGCAAACCTTCGATAACACCGTAATGGCCAAACAATGGTTCAAAACGGTTAATCATTTGCAGCAACATAAAATCGCTCACTTCAGCAACCCCGCCCTTGCCACCAGAGCTAGAAGCACGAGCAGCCAATTCATCGGCGCGGGTGGTGAGGATACTGTGCAAGTGATGAATAAAATCAAGCAGCACAGTCGATTGGCTAAAATTAATAATGGTCGGAATAAAGGCGTCGTTGAGTTTGATTCGACCTGAGCGAATTTCGCTGATATGGGCCACCGCCAATTTAAGATAACCCTGAGGAACCCGTTGACTGTCATCATTGCCATTTTGTGCTTCGACAAACAAACGAAGACGTAATTTACCCAGTTGCAAATCGGCGGTTTTTAGCTGACTGGTTGACAAGTCAACAACCGTGGCCTCTTCGCGGATATAACGGGTTAAACTGCCAGTTTCATCGGTATCACTGTGTTCGGCCACTTCTACGGTCGCGGCATTTTTGGTTGGGATAGCCAGATAAACAATCGCATCTTTAATGCTGTTATCGACATCTATCGACGGCAACAACTTATCATATTCGGGGGCATTAAAGGTGGTGCCATCCTGAAAGAAACCACAGCAGGTCGTTAATGTTACGCGACCAAACTCCAAATCTTGAACATTAAGGGCCAACTGACTAAAACCATAACCAAAGGGAAACTGATCACGGGTTCTGTTGTCTAGTTGCTGTAAGACAAAACGCTCGTGCTGCTGAAAATGCTGCGGTCTGATAAATGAGCCTTCAGACCAAATAACTTTTGCCGACATACGGGGAATATCCTGAGTGATTAACGACTATTTTTTAAGACAACCTGGGTCTAGAACCAATGACTTTGCTTCGATAAGTAAACACAGCGGTGCTGGGTCTTCTGGATCGATGGAGATAAGCAACGTCGGTATCGAATTATCTAAATCGCGAAAAGCCGCCAATACGCCGATAAAGCGGGTTTTACGATCGAGGATCATCGATTGAGGCGCATTTTTTTGCCCTGGATGAATGGTCAATTGTTCTTTTTTCTTTAAATCTGCGCCTAAGACCTTAATATCGTCATCAAACAGACTATAAAAATCGGCATTTTTAAATAATGTTTCGTTAACCAATTGATAAACGCGCACCTGAAGCGGTGAAGGACGACCCGCTTGATCGGGGTTTTGATTGGCAGATGAAAGAATTTCAAAAGACATCGGTTCCTCACTCGGTTCGAACAACACGATAGGAGAACCACTGCTGGGTTGACTTGACCCGGTGATAGAACAACCAGACAACAACATTGCCGCACACAAACAGCTTATTGACTTTTTTATTATTGGATACACGCTCAAACCTGACCTCGCTCGCACAAAAATAGACTGAACGGCTATTGTACTGAATTCCCTCACTAAGTAAATTGCTCCGGGTAAATTAATCGCATAAATATCAAAAGGGGCCACATGGGCCCCTTACTTATACAGGTATTAAGCCTTTGGTTCGCGCCAATCATCGCTACCAGATACACCAGATACTTCATGGGTCCAGGTAATTTTACGATAAGTGAACGCTACATCTTCAAGGTGAGTGAAGTGTGCTTGCTCAGGGTCTTGCGCATTTGGCATATAAGTATCGATATCAACGATAACCGCATCTTCAAGTTCATGCGTGAAATAATGCTCTTGTTTACCGGTCATTGAAGTACGGTACCATTTAAGCACGATAGTGGTCAGACGCTCACCACTGGTTAGGGCTGCGTACAATTTTGGTGAAGACTTATCAAAAACCTTGGTGATAATGAAAGGTTGGTGAACACGTTGGCCACTAGGCTGACCACTTTGTGGATCACGCGGGATAAGTACTTTATGTTTAAACGCTTGAACGGTAACTTCATCAGTATGGTCTGACTGGTAAGCATTACCCATAGATTCTACTGAGTTAGCACCTTCGGTGATGTTACCTTGAGCGGTACCTGTGATTGACATATAACTTGGAGTTGGCATCTTAATATTCCTTAAACTGATTTTGCATGGTGTTGTAAAGG
>JBLGCB010000277.1:0-9201 GCA_047617105.1 Phenylobacterium sp.
TTTCACTGCCGATGACAAACAAAACTTGATACATGTGCTTCGTCCTGCAACATTATTTGCTCACGAAGGAGATGAATTTAGAATTTCAACTTGTATATATTACAGCACAGCTGTTTTTTTTGCGGATTTTATCATTCATTCAGATGGCACAATTGAGATGCTACAAGATGAACCTTTAATTACTAATCTACCAGAAAATAACGGGGAATTAATTGGTTAGTAAATTCGCGTGAATAGAGTGGTTATTCACGTATATTATAAAAATACACAGCCAATCTTAGTAGGAAGGCGCAAACTCCAATGTAGGACGGTTGATTATGCATAGCTCAGCACAATCCACCATCCTACAACGACAATCATAAAAATTAATTAACCTCGCACCCGCACCAAATCATAAGCCGCCTGAATATCCTGAGCCTTACGTTTAGCCATCTCCATCATCTCAGGGGGTAATCCCTTAGAAACCAACTTATCAGGATGATGTTGGGTCATCTGCTTTTTATAGGCCTTTTTCACTTCCTGCGATGAACTCTCAGGGCTGACGCCCAACACCCGGTAGGCATCTTTGAGCGCAGACTCTGTCGGTGGTGCATTGCGACCGGCACCGCCTTGTTGTTGACGTTGCTGATGAAAGCGGAATTCTGCTTCCCAGCGCTTAAAGATCGCATCCATCTCTGAGGATTTAAAACCCAGGGTTTTGGCGGCTGAATGTAATAACGCTTTTTCGCCCGCGCTTAATACACCATCACTGTAGGCCGCCTGAATCTGAATTTCGAGAAACATCTGCAAGATTTCACGCCGACCAAACACACTGCGACTAAACTCTTTAAGGGTTGATTCAAAATCAAAACCCGCCAGTTTGCCCTCGCGAAACGCTTCTTGTGCTTCTTTTTTCTGGTGACTTTTAAGCTTCATATGATCCATGATCATATTGGCCGCCTGAATATGCACTTCGCTGACCCGACCATTCGATTTGGCAATATGGCCCATGGTTGAAAACGTCGCATGAAAGAAAATCGCTTGGCGGTCTGACGCTGCGGTAAAAAAACGACTAAAACCGCCCTTTTCGCCGAAGTTCTGCCGCACCCGGCGATCAAATAAATGCCCTACGTAAAGCCCTAGCACTGCCCCGAACCAACGACCAAACATAAAACCAAAGAAAACGCCTACAACCTTGCCCCACATTATTTTAATATCCTCTGCTCTAGTTCTTGTTCTAGTTCTAGTTGCGCCAAACGTTCAACGGTACCCACGTCTGTCCAGTGCCCTGCATAATAACGGGCAACGATACGATTGTCATCGGCACCAGCCCTTAATAATGGCACCAGCGAACATTTTTCCACCGCTAAACCGGCAAAAAAATCAGGATGATACACCGCGATGCCCGAATAGGTATAACATGCCTCGGCAGCTTGCGCTTTCTTGTGTTCTGCCGGATTGGCTAACAACCCATCGCGCAAGGCAAAATCACCATCAGGATTATGCGCAGGGTTGTCCACCAATATTAGGCAGGCTTGGTTGGCCGTCAGGTCGTTTACTGGCAACAAGGAAAAATCAAAGTCAGTCCAAATATCGCCATTCACCACCACAAAAGGCTGGTCGGGGTTATTTTCAAGCAACAAAGGCAACGCATTAACAATACCGCCTTGAGTTTCGAGTCCGCCCTGAGGTTCTGGCGAAAACACCACTTTAGCGCCCCACTTAGAACCATCACCAATGGCGGCAACAATTTGCTCACCCAACCAGGCATGGTTAATCACAATATCGCGCAAACCCGCCGCCACTAGGTTTTTAATGTGATAGACCAACAAAGGAATACCCGCGACTTTTAACAGCGGTTTTGGACGCGTATCGGTTAACGGTCTCATCCGTTCCCCCCGCCCTGCTGCCAGAATCATTGCTTTCATTAATTCGCTTTCTCCATCGTTTTCTCCTTCACTTTCTTCTTCACTTTGGCCACCAACAGTGGCCGAATATGCATTTCCAACAGCTCGGCAAAATCGGCAAACTCAGGATATTTCTTGGCTGCACCAATCACATAGTCCAAGGTCAATGGAATATCATCAAGATAACCTGCCTTGCCATCACGGTAATACAAACGACAAAAAATGCCACACACTTTGATATGTCGCTGCATCCCCATCAAATCAAACCAGCGAATAAACGTTTCATCGCTGACCTCCTTAACAGCCGCAACGCTGTCGCCAATCAACTGCTTGTATGCCAGCAAATGACCATAAACCACTTCATCTGGCCATTGAATATAACAATCTCTCAGTAAAGACGCCGGATCATACGTCACCCCGCCCAGCAATGCGCCTTGGTAATCAATCACCGACAATTGATCATCCTCGGTGATCATCAAATTGCGTGAATGAAAATCTCGATGCACGGCGACTTGCGGTTGCGTCACGGCATTGTTGGTAATGGCGGCAAACGCTTTTTCCATCATCTGGCATTGCGCGGCATCTGGGGTAAAATCAAGGTGTCGAGGCAAAAACCACTCGATAAACAAGTTCATCTCATCACTCAGCCGAGTGGCATCATATGATGGCAGTGGGCCGCGGGCAGTGCCGGTGATTTGCGCGATTTGTGGCAACAACGCCAAGGCTTGTTGATAGTATTTGTCGACACTGGTGGGATTTAGCGCTGACAGCAATAACTCATCGCCCAAATCGCTTAAACACATAAACCCTTGAGCCAAGTCAAAGGCCACCACCTTTGGTGCCAGTAACCCCCGTTCGGCATACGCCTGAGACAGTTCAACAAACAGTTGATTGTCTTCTGTTTGTGGCGGGGCATCCACCGCAATCAAAGTTTGATTCTGGTGCTCAAAACGATAATAACGGCGAAAACCAGCATCACCGGATACCACGGTTAATGTCAACTCGGTTAGCTTAAATAGGCCCATCAACCATTGACGACACAACACCAAACGACTCTCTGCGTTTAAATCCACCCAAAACAACCTTATTTATTGAAAAATTTGTAGCGTGAGACTATATCGGATTAGCGCATTGATGAAAATTGATTTATCATAGCGACGCTGCGATCATGGCTTTTTTTCGCGACTTTTCACTTTTTAGGCTAGCAGCTAGCCTTAATCACCAACTTTGACTGACCAGGGATTTTGAACTGTTCGATGAAACCACTCTACCGGTTATCTATTATTGCTGCCTTATGCGGCCATTCAACCTCAGGTTTTACCGCTGATCCGCCAGTTGAGGCGCCATCTTTGCCAGTCCCCCCCAGTGCACTGTGTCCTGAAACGGATGAAAAAAGCAGTGACAACAGCCAAGCCATGAACATCAGCGCAGAACATATCAGCATACTCGAAAACAATAACGCCGATTTTGCCGGTGATGTAGTGGTCTGTTTGCCACAAAGCCAGCTCAGAAGTGACACCGCACAATTCGCCCGTGACAAAAAATCAATGCAAGCCGAGGGGAATATCAATTACCACAATGACGTCATTGATGTGACCAGCGAACGTTTTTCTGCCAGCATGAGTGAACAAACGGTCAAACTGGAAAAATCTGACTATGTTTTTGCCGGTAACACGGGCCGAGGACAAGCCAGTTTGCTAGAAATCCAGGGCAAAAATAACGTGGTGCTTAACGACGGCACTTTTACCACCTGTCCAATCGATAATGACGATTGGCAGTTATCTGCCGCCAGAATCGAATTCTCGCGCGAAGATGGCTGGGCCAAAGCTTGGGATGCATCGATAAAAATCAACAATACCCCCATCATTTATATTCCATATTTTACTTTCCCGCTGGACGAACGCCGTAAGAGCGGTTTTTTATATCCCAAAATCAGCAGCTCGGTAAAACATGGCGTGACCGTGTTCACCCCTTGGTACTGGAATATTGCACCCAATTATGATGCGACTTTTACCCCACGGGTGATGACCAAACGCGGTATTCAAATGCAAACCGAGTTTCGTTATCTGGTTGACGATCACCAGGGGTTATTTAACATTGAATTATTGCCCGATGACAGACAGCGCAAAGATTTGGGTTCGAGGCATCTGTTACACTGGCAGCATCGCAGTGAATATGGTGATAAGTTACGTGCTTTTGTTAATTTTACTGATATCAGCGATGACGCTTACCTCAATGACTTTGGTTCTAATTATCAGGATAGAACCGATACCCAGTTAAGCCAGCGCTTTGAACTGTCTTATTTCAGCCATAATATCGACACCGTGATCAGCGCTCAAGATTTTGAGGTGCTCGGGCCACATCCGTCGTCTTATCGGGCGGTACCGCAGCTATCATTCAACAATCGTGAACCTTATCAATATGGTTTGTTCGATGTTAATTGGATGAGTGAAGTCAGCCATTTTGTCAATTCTGAGGCCGATATCACCAGCGCCAATCGACTGCATATTGAACCTTCGGTGTCACTGAATTACTCGTCACCTGCGGTGGTGATCACCAGTGAACTATCGGTATTACAAACCAATTATCAACAGACCTACAACCGTTTATTACATCAAGAAGATAAAGATATTTCTCGTACCTTGCCCAAATTTCGGTTTCATTCATTGGTCAATTTCGAACGTCCTTCCAATTGGCTGAGTAACAACGGTTTGCAGACTTTTGAGCCGCAAGTGCAATATTTATATATTCCCAATAAACACCAAGGTGATATCGGCCTATTTGACAGCACTCGCTTGCAGGATGATTATTATGGTTTATTCCGCGATAACCGTTTCAGCGGACTTGATCGTATCAGCGGTGCTAACCAGGTGACACTCGGTGGCACCAGTCGTTTCTTCGATCAGCAAAATAATGAGGTCTTTCACCTTAGCCTCGGTCAAATCCTCTATTTTGGCAGTAACGATTCACAGTTCACGGCCAATGACTCGCGCCTAAGCGGGTCCAAATCAGAATTGGCCAGTGAAATTTTTATGCGCTGGTCGCGACGCTGGGATCTCAATGCCAATGTGCAGTATGATGATGACAGCCATAAAATCACCAAAAGTAATATCAGCATCAACTACCGGGGTAATAAAAAGACTCAGGCACAATTGAACCATCGTTATACCCGGTCGGTCTCAGGTAGTAAGATTGAGCAGATCGGTTTGATGGCCAGCTTTGAAATTGCCAGTCAATGGCAATTTGTTGGCGGTTATCACCGAGATTTAACCAATAACCGTAGTATCGACAGTTATGCCGGGCTTCAATATGAATCCTGCTGCTGGGCGATACGGCTGGTCTCCACCCGCCATATTAATACCAATTTTGAGCAACAAGATTTGGGGCCTTCTGGTTTCCCTAGCACCTTTGACAGCGGTATCGCCCTACAATTTACCATTAAAGGCATTAATGGCGCGAGCGGCTTTAATATCGCCGATATGCTCGAAGAAGGGGTGTTTGGTAAACGACGCCGCTACTTTTTAAACAATTAGTCATAAAGTGAAAACTATGTATTTGAGTAAAGTAAAAAAAATCGCAACCGCATTATGCGGCAGCTTATTATTATCCAATATCGCCTTCGCAGAGTTAAAGTCGGTTGATAAAGTCGTCGCCATTGTTGACACTGGCGTGGTGATGCAAAGTGAAGTGGATGATAACCTTAAGCGCATCAAAGAAACCGCCAAAACGCAAAACCAGGCGGTACCACCGGATCATATCTTAAAAGAACAGGTGATTGAGCAATTAATCAGTCGCCGCATTCAACTGCAAATGGCGGATATTACTGGCTTTAAAGTCGGCGATGACCAGCTTGAGCAGGCGCTGGAAAAAGTGGCCGCAAACGACAAAATGACCACTGAGCAGTTACGCCTTAAGATCATCAGCAGTGGTGATGATTATGAAAAATACCGCGAAGAGTTCAGAGACGAAATCACCATTAACGAAGTTAAAAACGGTAATGTACGTCGACGCATTTATATCAGCCCCCAAGAAGTGGATGGTTTGCTGAGAATGATCGAAGAACACGGCGAAAAAAACGAAGAATATAACATCGGTCATATCTTACTTGAATTGCCCGCCAAACCCAGTGATCAAGATGTCGCCACAGTACAAAAACAAGCCGACAAAATGATGGCCTTGCTGAACGATGACGGCGACTTTAAAGAGGTAGCCATGACTTCTTCTAACGGTTCAAAAGCATTACAAGGCGGTGATTTAGGCTATATGAGCATCAACGAAATGCCGACCCTGTTTGCCAATGCGGTGAAAAACCACAAAAAAGGCGATGTTATCGGACCGTTGCGCTCCGGTGCTGGTTTTCATATTTTAACCGTGTTTGATATCAAAGGTCGTGAGACGGTTGAAGTCAATGAAGTATTAAGCCGTCATATACTGATCTCTCCATCGATTATCCTCAGCGAAGACAAAGCGAGAAGTATGTTGAGCGAGTTTGCTGAACAAATCAATAGTGGCGAAAAAACCTTTGGTGAATTGGCCAAAGAATACTCCGAAGACCCAGGTTCAAAATTAAAAGATGGCGAGATGGACTGGACTGATCCGGATACCTTCACACCAGCATTCAGAGACAAAGCCAAAACCCTAGAAGTGGGCAAAATCAGCGCGCCGTTTCGTTCTACCTTTGGTTGGCATATTTTAGAAGTCATGGAGCGCCGGGTTCAGGATGCCACTGAAAAGCGTAAGAAAGATCTGGCTTATCGACGCCTCTATGCCCGAAAATTTAATGAAGAAGCAGAAAACTGGTATCATGAGATCCGTGCCCAAGCTTATGTAGAAATTTTGCCATAAGGCCTATCATTCATCAGTATTGACAGAAAAAGATCAGGGAATAAATTATGACCTTGCGAATTGCAATCACCCCCGGAGAGCCGGCGGGTATTGGACCAGATATTACCATCGAGTTAGCACAACAGGACTGGCCTGTTGAGCTGGTGGTCTGTGCTGATCCTGAACTGCTGCTGCAAAGGGCGAAAATGCTGGGGTTACCGCTGCAATTGCAAACCTATACCCCGGATGCGCCACCACAACCGCAAAAAAAGGGCACTTTAACCATTGCCCCTTTTGCGTTAAAACAGCCTGTGGTTATCGGCGAGCTTAATGCCGAAAACGGTCATTACGTGGTCGATACCCTGAGTTACGCCTGTGCCAAAAACATCGAAGGCGAATTCTCTGCGGTGGTCACAGGACCGGTGCATAAAGAAATCATCAATACCGCTGGCATCGCTTTTAGTGGCCACACCGAATTTTTTGCCTGTCACGCCAATACTCCAGATGTCGTGATGATGCTGGCCACACCAGGATTACGCGTCGCGCTGGTCACCACTCATTTACCATTGGCTTATGTCGCCAAGGCCATCACTTTTGAGCGTATCACCAAAGTCATCAAGGTCATACACAGCGATTTTCAATTAAAATTCGGCATCAAGAAACCGCGCATTTATGTCTGTGGCTTAAACCCACACGCCGGTGAAGGCGGCACTTTAGGCAAAGAAGAAATCGAGATCATTATTCCAGCGTTGGAAGCTTTGCGCGCCACCGGTTACGATCTGGTTGGACCATTACCCGCTGATACCCTATTTCAGGATAAATACCTCGACGATGCTGACGTGGTCTTGTCGATGTATCATGACCAGGGTTTACCCGTATTAAAATATAAAGGTTTTGGCCACTCACTAAACATCACTTTGGGTCTGCCATTTATCAGAACCTCAGTCGACCATGGCACCGCCATAGATTTGGCTGGTAGCGGCAAAGCCGACAGTGGCAGTTTCATCTATGCCTTACAACAGGCCATCGACATTATTGGCGAACAAGCTCAGCAACCACTGCCTGAAGTTGAAGTCAAACCTAAATCAGAGCCAGAGCATATGACCTCATGAATCAAAAAGTCACCCAGGGCCATCGTGCCAAAAAACGTTTTGGTCAGAATTTCTTAAATGACGAGATCATCATCAGTCAGATTGTGCGGGCGATTAACCCCCAACCCGACGACTCGCTGGTCGAAATTGGCCCCGGCCTTGGTGCCATCACCGAACCCGTTGCCTC
The DNA here is from genome assembly GCA_047617105.1 of Phenylobacterium sp. Classification (GTDB taxonomy): domain Bacteria; phylum Pseudomonadota; class Gammaproteobacteria; order Enterobacterales; family Alteromonadaceae; genus JABSOG01. Next base: position 7,989 of record JBLGCB010000277.1, read on the forward strand.
TTTGGCCAATCAACTCACGGTGGTCGAACTTGACCGGGATTTGGTCAAACGACTAGAACATCATCCCGAATTTGCCGATAAACTCACAGTGATTGAAGCTGATGCGTTAAAATTCGATTTTGCCTCGGTGGCACAGCCAGGCAAAAAAATGAAAATATTTGGCAACCTGCCCTACAATATTTCGACCCCTTTGCTGTTTCATCTGTTTGAATACACAGAACTTATCGACAACATGCACTTTATGTTGCAACAAGAAGTGGTCAAACGTATGGTGGCCGAACCCGGCTCCAAAGCGTTTGGTCGCCTGACCGTGATGACTCAGTATTTCTGCGACGCCGTTCCGGTGGTGTCAGTACCGCCTGAGTCTTTTAGTCCGCCGCCAAAAGTCGAATCTATGGTGATCAGACTAACGCCAAAACCACCAAGCAAGCGCACCGTTAAAAACATTAAAGATCTCAATCGGGTCTGCCTTGAAGCCTTTAATCAACGCCGCAAAACCCTGCGTAATTGCCTCAAAAACATCATCCCGGTCACCACCATTGAGGCTTTGGGCATTGATCCAACCTTACGACCAGAGTATTTAACTCTGGAAAATTTCATTACTTTGGCCAACTGGCTGACAGATAATCCAACAGGCGAATCATGAATCCAGTTAATCCAGCTAATCCGGTTGTCGATATTTGTGTAACAACTCAATACATCGAAGCACAGTCACAACCCGACGCACAACGGTTTATTTTCACCTATACCATTTCAATCACCAATGACAGTGCGATACCGATGACCTTGCGCAAACGTCATTGGCTGATCACCAATTCAGATAACAGCATCATCGAAGTGAATGGTGATGGTGTGGTGGGCGATCAACCCTTATTGGCACCGCAACAATCTTACCAATATACCAGCGGCGTGGTGTTAAACAGCCCTGTTGGCACCATGGAAGGTCACTATTTGATGGAAAAAATCAATGGTGAAACCTTTAAAGCCCCTATCCCGACATTCTTGTTGTCAGTACCAAACTCCATTAATTAGTTAGTGCCCGTCTTAAAACGAAGTTTTAGGGCAATAACTATGCGGTACACGGATGTGCCGCCATTTCAACTTGTTGAAATGTAAGCGTAGTTTCACTTGCTTAAACGCAGCTTCCTCCAGAAATCTCACAGGGATGTGAGTTTCTGGTGGTTCGACATTTCGACGATAACTAGATAGTGAC
>JBLGCB010000278.1:0-9173 GCA_047617105.1 Phenylobacterium sp.
CACCACTTTTTGTCTTTAAACCCTAAAAAACGACACCACTTTTTGTCTTGAAACCCTAAAAAACGACACCACTTTTTGTCTTGAAACCCTAAAAAACGACACCACTTTTTGTCTTGAAACCCTAAAAAACGACACCACTTTTTGTCTTGAAACCCTAAAAAACGACACCACTTTTTGTCTTAAAACCCTAAAAAACGACATCACTTTTCGCCTTTAAATCCTAAAAAACGACACCACTTTTTATTTTGAAATCCTAAAAAACGACACCACTTTTTGTTTTTAAACCCTAAAAAAAAGACACCACTTTTTGTATTAAAATCTTATAAAGTGATATCTCTTTGGGCGAAACCCTCACCATAAAAAAATAATGATAAAACTGTTAAGGTACAGCCGTAATTTTTTTCTGTGATGCGCTATCCTTTAAAAGAGTCGTGACAATGAACCCCGCAAAGCGACAAGAACAATGAGGCAGCCAGACTGAATGCATCAGCGTGAGCAACAAATAAAAGTACCAAAACCACTATGTGATGGCCAAACTTTGGTTAGTCAAATCATTGACGGGCATAAACCAGCCGAACAAGCATTGGTTGAACGGTATTGGCGAGGGTTATATTTTATTTTGAGTCGCCGTTCACAAGACCCTGATTTGGCTGCCGATATTGCTCAAGATACCTTTATTGTGGTGATTGCTAAAGCGCGTAATGGTGAAGTTAAAAACCCTGCGGCGTTGAAGGCATTTATACGCCAAGTTGGGGTAAACCTGCTGATTGCCCATTATCGTAAGACCTCCCGCCGAGACACACAATCTGTTGCAGACTTAGACATTCAGGTACCAGATGATAGTCCTGATGTGTATCGTAAACTCTATTCAGAAAACATCGTGAAATTGGTGCGCCAGTTGATTGATGAATTAAAAGAACCCCGTGATCGAGAGATTCTGATCAGTTATTTTGTCTATGACAAGGACAAAGCTGAAATTTGCATTGCGCTGGCCCTTAGCGCTGATAACTTTGACAAAGTTTTGTATCGGGCGAGAAAAAGGTTAAAACAATTGATAGAACACAAATTAAATGATGAACCAGGTGTCAATGGTACAAAAGTGGCTGGAGCGGCTGATATCTTGTTGTTTATGCTGATGATTTTGGGGGGTGTTGAAGCCACTACAAATACTGGTGACGATGCCCTTGATAACCATCATTTAAAAAATATTTTATTGGCGGTGGAAGAATCTGACATTCAGCAGCACTTAGATAACCAGGTCATGCGAACAAACAACTTCAAACCGTTGGCAGAACAACGCAATATACCCAGGGGAAGTTGAAGATGGATTGGACACAACAAAGTACGATGGATGAAAGTTATATCGAACAGAACAACATTGTCGCAAAATATCTGCGAGGACAGCTGACGCCCGAGGAAACCGTCGTGTTTGAAGAGTACCTGATGGATAAACCGGCGCTCATTGAACAGCTTGAAATGGAAAGTACATTGTTCAGGACGATGCCACAGGCAGTGAAAAGTATCGACAAGCAGCCAGCGAAAAAATTCTGGTGGTTTGCGACACCTTGGTGGGCTGGGTGGGCTAGCTTTGCGACATTGTTGATTTGTGTACTCAGTTATCCGTTGATACACAGTATTTTGGATGGTGAAAGTGATTTACCTGACGCCGTGGTGATGGTGAATCTGCAACATATCTATCTTTCTCCGGTTCGAGGTGCTGTTAATGATGCTGACAATGTGCCTGTTGTGACACCTTTGAGCAGTGATCGCTATTTTGAGATCACCGTGCAGACGGCCAATAGCAGTGCAGTGGCATTTGAAGTTGAGATCAAAAACCGCAAGACCGAAGCCAGCTTACTGGCAGCACAAGTGATTCAGCTGATGGATTCAGGCGATATTAAACTGACTTTGCTCAGCAAGGTTTATCCACCGGGAGAGTATATTTTGCTTGCGGCACCAGTAGACGGAAAATCGGGGCCGGAGACGTTTTATTTTAATGTTCAGCATCAGTGATTTTTAATTATTGAAGCGCACTGTAGCAAAGCGTGTGGAGAAAATATTATGAGCACTAGAAATCGTTTGTTTCTTGGCTGTCTCGGTAAACAGGGAAACTATAGCCTGATCAACCAGCGGTTGTGAGACTCTGCTTGGCAAACAGCTTAATGGCGAAGGGTTAAATGGTTTAACTCGGGGGCTATTATCACAAGGCGCAGGATCGGTGATTGGCACCTTATGGTCTATCCCGGATAGGCCCACCGCCGAATTAATGAAAACTTTTTATACTTCGCTAAAACAACACAATGGCAACAGTGTTAAAGCTTTGCGCTTGGCTCAATTGAAGTTTTCACGCCAAGGACGTTATCGCAAGCCTTTGTTCTGGGCCGGGTTTGTGTTGACGTCTACTAATAAGGCTTTTACTCAGCCTACCATATCTGCCGCTTTTTCTTTTGAACGCTAAATCTATTTTTATTTTCTTCTGCAATCTTTTTAAATTTATTTCGTTTTTGACTGCGAGAAAGAGATCTTTGCGGACACTGCCTATATGGTTGGTTGAGTCATGCCTGAATTTGAGCATCAATAAACAGGTGACTTTGACCTTAATGATTGACCTTAATGATTGGCCTCAGAGGGCATAACAATGAGAAATCACTTATTAAGAATGGCAGCTGCAACCAGATGTCATGATAACCAATCAGCTCATGGTCAGTTTATGGCCTTTGGTGATTTTGGTCAGTCGCATTTGTGTTTATAATGAAGGAGATAATCATGTGTATAGATAAACCCACATTTTCTTCTGTGTTTTGGTTGTTGTCGGGGGCCATAATGCTTCTAACCTTAAGTAGCTGCTCTATTGTCAGACCTTATTTTAGTCAGCAAGATGATGAGCAAACATTTGCTGGTAGTGGGACGATTTTTCACGATGATGCATTCACTGACCTTAATTTATGTAATACCCTAATTCAATTTGGTTTGGCAGAGATAGTTAAGGGTCCAACATTAAAGTTGAAAAAAGAAGCAGGTAAAGGGATTTTACCTGGTACTGGCGCGGTCCCTGATTCCATTTGTATTGTACGATCTGGAGTAGCTAATGATAAACCTACTAAGCTTGAGATAAAAAATGATGGGGCTGGTAAGGCCAGCATTACATTTGAGAACACAGAAAATATCACCGTAACGAATATCCATAAAGTTGCTGGCGTAGATAATTCTGAGTCAGACATGATTGCAACAACCGAACAATGGGGACCGAAAATTCCCGAGTATGAGGCAAAACGGAATAATTTTGTCTCTTATGTTATGGCGTTGTCTGAGCAAAAGTGCGGGGCTTACAAAACTTTCTTACTTAGAGATAAAGCTAAATTAGGTACTGTTTTGGGAACGTTCTCTACTTTGTTTGCTGGTGCATCGGCAGTATTAACTCATGGTGCAACGGTCAGTGCATTTGCTGCCGGATCCAGTGCTTTTAGTGGGATCAATGGAGTGTATGCGCAAGAGCGGTTTGCAAGTTTAACTTTGGAGGTGATTACAGCGGGTATAGAGCAGCGGCGAAAGGACATGGCTGATGACATTCGTAATAAATTTTCTCACAGGCTAACTCAATATCCAGTGGGTTATGCCATTAAGGATGCGCTTGGCTACCATGCTGCCTGTACGGCTGTGACTGGTTTGGAAGTGGCAAAAGATTCCATTAGCCGGGTAGATGATCCTGGTATTAAGCAATTCCAGAAAACGCTTAAAGACATGGACATGGATTTAGAAGTCAAAGCAACTAATAAATAACAATAGACCTGTATGGGGGACTAGGAAGAATCCTCCATTTCAAGAAACAGCTTAAATCCCCCCAATCCCCCCAATCCCGCCAAAACCAGCTATTGGCAATTGCCTGCGTTTAGGTAATACTCCATGTATCAAATTAATAGTGCCAAAATATGGCAGGGGAAAACGATGAGAGAGTATGTGGCTGGAATAAATCAGGCGACCAGCGATGATGTCACTCGGTTAAAGTCGATCTACGGACTTTGTGATGGTGATTTGGCACACATCAAAGCCTTAGGTGCGACGCTGCACGGCAAAGTGACAGAGGTGATTGCGCAGTTTTATGTCTGGCTGGAGCAGCAACCAGTATGGGAAGTTTTTTTCAGCGAAGCGGGTAAGGCCGATAAACTAAAAATATTACAGACTAGTTACTGGCAAGAGTTTTTTCGCGGAGAGATCACCGTTGAATATATCCAGGCTCGGCGCAAAATCGGCGGCATACATGCTCAAATCGGTTTGTCACTGTCAGATTATTTTGCCTCAATGGCGGTTTTTCAGAATCTATTTCTCAAACAGTTTGAAAGTGTCGACCCCAAACAACTGATGGCGCTAAATCGATTGCTGATGATGGATGCGGGTATTGTTGTAGAAGCCTTTAATCTCGCCAGTAACCAAACTATTGCAGACCAAAGTAAAGCGATGATGGAAATGAGTACCCCGGTAACCGCTATCTGGGAGAACATTTTGTTGCTGCCCATCGTCGGTATTATCGATTCAAGCCGCGCCCAAGATATCATGGATTCGATGCTCAATCGGGTGGCTGAGTTACAAACCAAGGTGTTTATTCTCGACATTAGCGGTGTGGCTGTAGTTGATACCGCGGTCGCCAACCATATCATCAAAATGACCAACGCCACGCAGTTGATGGGCTGCCAATGTGTTATTTCTGGTATCTCTCCCTCTATCGCACAAACCATGGTTGAGTTGGGCATAAGCGTCGGTAGAATCAAAACCACCTCGAATTTAAAAGATGCTTTGAAATATGCCTTTAGCGAAACTGGTGTCAGCATTGTGGCCAGTGAAAGGACTCTGTGATGTCTATGAGTGGATTGAATTTTACCGTTAGAGTGTCATCAAAATGTTTGGTGATCACCCTTCAAGGCGCACTTTCTTTGGCGGGTATCGCGACCATGCGCGACACGGCCTTGGATAAGTTGAACCAGGGGGCGGTGAAAGCGGTGATCATGGATTTGTCTGGAGTGGCGCTGGTTGATGGGGTCGAATTTGTTGCTTTGCGTAAAGTGCTGGCCATGGGTTCATTGATGGGGGCTAAACAGATGATGGTGGGGATCCCGCCCGGCGTCGCCTCGGCACTGGTTGAAATGGACATTGATTTTAGCGGTATGACTCATGCTTTTACCGTTGATGATGCGCTCAAAATAGTAAACGGAGGGTGATGTTGACGATACCTGAGAATATTGACTCGGTTGGTCAAAGAATTGATTCAGAAGCTCACCTAAAAGTCGCTTTGTTCAAAACACAAAACTTCTGCAAACAACTGGGCTTTAATCCGGTGGCGAGCAGTAAAATTACCACCGCAGCGTCGGAACTTGTTCGTAATATATTGAAATATGCCGGGTCAGGTCAATTGTGCATTCATCATTATTGTGCTGATGACCAGCAAGGGTTAGAAATGGTGGTGTGTGATTCCGGCCCTGGTATTGCTGATTTAGACAGCGCCATGATGGATAACTATAGTTCAGGTGGCACGCTGGGCATGGGGTTGCCCGGGGTAGAGCGGCTGATGGATTATTTTTGTATCCAGAGCGAAGTGGGTAAGGGCACGGTAGTGACAGTGCGGAAGTTTTTATGAATTGGCAAATTGATATTGCAACAGCCACCAGACCCCGTGGCGATGAAGCGGTGGGTGGCGATATGATGTTCACCCAAACCAAGGGCGATGAGATTGTGGTTGTCTGTATTGATGCACTTGGCCACGGTCAAAAGGCCTATGAGGTCGCACGATTGGCGGCCCAGGCGCTGGACAACATGGTGGCTTTTCAACCGACAACGGTATTGCTAGAGCTTAACCGGGTGTTGGCTGGTGGACGTGGCGCGGCAGTGGCGGTGTGTCATATTAATTGCGTTAGCGGTCAGATGATGTTCGCCGGGGTTGGTAATATTTCGGTGCGACGTATTTTTGCTAAAACCCATAGCCTGATCTCTAGAGATGGTGTGGTCGGGGGCAATATGCGTCAGCCTTCAGAGCAGCAAATAGCCCTTGAAGAGGGGGATATCTATTTGTTGCATACCGACGGGATTCAAAGCCGCTTTTCGCATCGAGATTATCCACAAATTGTCAGCAACAGCGCGACGACTGCCGTGGCGCATATATTACGGCATTTTTCAAAACAACATGATGATGCTGGTTGTATCGTAATGAAGGTAAAAAGCAATGGAACTAGGTAAGTTTAGGTTACGTGATGAAAACAGCGTGCTTGAAGTGCGAGGCAAAGTACTGTCAGTGTGCAGCACATTGGCCATGGGCGATGCCAAAAGCGTGCGTTTGGCGACGTTAGCATCTGAATGCTGTCGTAAACTCGATTTTGGCCAAGGGGCTTGTGCCACTTTTATCCTTGAAGAACGTCCGGGGGCCAGCGCGCTGACATTGCACTTTCGCCACGGTGGCGGTCCATTGAATCTTAAAGGTTGTGCTGGCAGCGCAGATGAAGTGAAACCTTTAGGCGAAGAAGACTGCCACGGTCTGAGTATTTCGGCTGATGCCGGGCGCGAAATTCATATTGCGGCGCACTATAAATGTCCAACCCTAGCCAAAGTCAGAAAAATCGTTGGCCATGCTTCCAGAAAAGAACTGATGTCACAAGTTGAAGCCAAAAATGCTGAGTTGCAAGGTCATTTGGATCACCTCGAAGAATTGGTCGAAGGGCGTACTCAGGAGTTGAGTGAAAAGAATACTCTGTTAAGCAAAGCCACTGAAGCGGCAGATATTGCCAATCAATCCAAATCTGATTTTCTCGCCAATATGAGCCACGAAATTCGCACCCCCATGAATGCCATTATCGGCATGAGTTATCTAGCGCTGCAAACCGACTTGACCCCCAAACAGCAAGATTATGTCAATAAAACCCATAACGCTGCTAACTCATTATTAGGCATTATCAACGACATTCTCGACTTTTCGAAGATAGAAGCTGGCAAGATGGATATGGAAGCGATCCCTTTTGGCCTTGATGGCGTGATGGACAACCTGACCAACTTGTTGTCAGGTAAAATGCAAGAGAAAGAGCTAGAGTTTTTACATGATATTCGTGCCGATGTGCCTAATGGTTTGAAAGGCGATCCGTTACGGTTGGGGCAAATTCTGGTTAATTTGGGCAATAATGCGGTCAAATTCACCGAACAGGGTGAAATTTTATTGCAAACCGAAGTCATTGAGGGTGATCAAGGCTTGAGTGATGATCAGGTAAAACTGAAATTTACCATCAAAGATACTGGCATTGGCATGACCGAAGAACAGGTGGGCAAGTTATTTCAGTCATTTAGTCAGGCGGATGCTTCGACCACCCGTAAATATGGTGGCACAGGACTGGGTTTGACCATCAGTAAAAAGCTGGTGGAAATGATGGATGGTGAGATTTGGGTTGAGAGCGAAGCGGGCAAGGGCAGTTCGTTTATTTTCACCGGGGTGTTTGGGGTGAGTGAGGAATGCCAAAAACCCTTGATACCTGCGACTGATTTACGTGGCATTCGGGTGTTGATGGTGGATGATAGCCCGACCTCGCGGGAAATTTTGCAACAAATTGGCGAAAACTTATCTTTTGACGTGGCACTGGCGGCCAGTGGTGAAGAAGCCGTTGAAGCGGTGTTGGCTGGCCAAAAGGCAGGCAAGCCGTATCAGTTGGTGTATATGGATTGGAAAATGGGCGGTATTAGCGGTCTTGAGGCAGCAGATCAAATTAAACAAGCAGCGGGTTTACCTCCGGCGATTGTGATGGTGACCGCTTATGATAAAGATGAAATGCTGCGCAAGACGGGTGGCAGTGAGACAGGCAATGAGTGTAGCAATGAGCTGGATGGCTTTTTGACCAAACCGGTGTCGGCATCTCTGTTGTTGGACGCTGCGATGAGTGCCCTTGGTTATGGGACTCGCCGTCAGGTATTGGCACCTGTGGCCAGCGTGGGTAAAGACGCGGTGAAGGGCATTGCTGGTGCGCGATTGCTGTTGGTAGAAGATAATGAGGTCAATCAGCAGGTAGCGACCGAATTGTTGGAGCAGGTACAGATGGTGGTTGAAGTGGCAGGTAACGGCCAAATCGCCATCGACAAGGTAAAAAGTATGACTTTTGATGCCGTATTGATGGATGTACAGATGCCAGTGATGGATGGTTATACCGCTGCCCGAACCATTCGCGAAGACGATGCTTACCAAGACTTGCCTATTATTGCGATGACGGCCAATGCGATGGAAGGCGACAGAGAAAGGTGCCTAGCAGCGGGCATGAGCGATCATGTTGCCAAACCGATTGACCCCAAGGCGTTATACGCAGCTTTGGCAAAATGGATAACACCAGCAGAACGTGAAGTCCCCGACCGTCTTCTGGGCAGAGCAATAGCCGATGAGGGCGGAGAATTGCCGTCATTACCGCCGTTGCCAGGCGTGAATACCAGACAAGGTTTGGCCAGAATTGGCGGCAATGTGGCGGCGTATAAAAAAGTATTGAACAAGTTTATTGATAATCAAAGTCATGCCATTGATGAAATCAGAACAGCTTTGGCCGCAGGACAACGTGATGAAGCTGAGCGGTTGGCCCATACGGTGAAAGGCGTGGCGGGTAATCTTGGCGCGGGTCAATTAGCTGAATTGGCGGGGGTTTTGGAAGCCAAGCTGAGTCATACACAGACCACGCAATTGACCGACATCATCGCCGCTGTTGAACAAGAATTAAAAATGGTACTGGCGGGGATCAACGAAAATTTGGCCGCAGAGCCTGCTGCGGTTGATATTGTGCCAACTGATGACGGTATTAGTTTGACAGAGTTAACCCCGATGCTAAATGACTTGCTTAATTTACTGGAAGAATATGATGTTGAAGCAGAAGGGTTACTCGATGCTGTTTGTGCTAAAGTAGCAGACACAAAGTTGCGGGCACAACTCAAAGCATTGCAAAAACCGATTAGTGAATATGATTTTGAAACCGCTGCTGATGAGTTAAAGGCATTGGTGGGCGAATTGGCATAGGTCTTATTCATAAAAAGAAAATAGAAACTGTTTAGCGTGATTAGATTTCGCTTCAGAACAAGGCATTTTCGCACGGAAAATAGGCGCATATAGGCATATGTAACTGTTTGAGTACGAAAATAACGCCGTTATGGTGCGAAAGATGAGTGCGCTGAAT
>JBLGCB010000279.1:0-9166 GCA_047617105.1 Phenylobacterium sp.
TGAGGCTTTCAGAGGATGATTAAGGACAGGACTATCAACGGATGATTCATGGAAAAAAAGGACAAGGACCATCAACGGACGATAAGGATGAGGCTTTCATAGGATGATTAGGAAGGGACTATTAATGGATGATAAGGGAACGATGTGTCAGAGGACGACCAGGACGGACAAAGTCTGTCAGGGAATGATAAACGAAATATATGATTGAAAAAATTGATTCGGACAACATTCTTATTGCTGCCCTTTAACGCCTCACAGTGAGTTAGGCTGGCAGCAACCACTTTTACTTTCTACTTTTTACCTCCATTTTTAAACCCCCAATTAAATGACATTGTCATTGATCACTTGGCTCTGACCTATAACGAGATTTAGACCCATTCGTTATCGTCCAACCATATTCCAGGTTGGTCTATGACTGCTAGCTCAATGGTGCGCAATGCTCCTCGTAACCTCGGACCGTGCTACGCACGGGCACCCTACGGTGATTCTTCGAATTTTGACAGTGAATGGCGCTTTCCAACACCCTCCTATCAGGCAAGTGGCAGTTGTTACCCTAAATGACGCGATATGGCCAGAGCCATAAAACCTTATAAAACAAACCTCTCTGAAAAAATTAACGACCAAAAATGGCTGATTAACAACCGATTCGCCAAATGCACAAAATTACCTAATAAATATTTAAACAGAAATCAAGAAACCCTCCAGTCAATACGTGAGACATGTCTCACTTGAAAGTAGGACAAACTGGTTGAACAGTTGATGCTAAATGCCCCTCCAAACTCACAAAAAATAGTTAACACATTGTTTTTATTCAATAAATAATATTTCAAATTGTTTCTCTCAGTGTCAATTCTGCCAGTTACGCCAACAAAAGCCCTTCTTTTGTTAGTCATTAACCTCTATTATTTAACTCGAAAGACACAAGGACTGAACAACGCATCAAGGATTGAAAGCGAACACAAGGACTGAACACCGCATCAAGGATTGAAGGCGAAGACAAGGACTGAACACCGCAGCAAGGATTGCAGGCGAAAAACAAGGACTGAACACAGCAGCAAGGATTGCAGGCGCAGACAACCAAGGACTGAACACCGCATCAAGGATTGCAGGCGAACACAAGGACTGAACATCACAGCAAGGATTGGAGGCGCAAACAAGGACTGAACATCACAGCAAGGATTTGAAGCGCAAACAAGGACTGAACATCACAGCATCAAGGATTTGAGACGCAAACAAGGACTGAACACAGCATCAAGGATTGAAGGCAGTTAGGCGGAGAATTCACCCACAAGGATCGTGGGAGAAGATAACAATGCCATCCCAGTGAATTCTAAGCCATAATCAATACAATTGAATGACAATTTAGGATATATCTCATTTGTTATAAAAAGTAATTGAGTAATTAACAGCTTATTTCAATAATGTAAGAATACTCTTAATATTAAAAGGGACTTTGCGTGTGATAACCGCCTAATAATATGTGCGATATATCTCACTTGGCAGTAGGAAAAACAGGTTAATTAACTGATGGCAATCTCCCCACTAAATAGCTAATTTATTGTTTTTAAAAGATAAAATAAAAATTAACAGCCTTTTCAGTGCCAATCAGTGTCCGTCAGAGCCACAAACGCTCTTTTTTTATTCGACGTTAAGCTCTATTATACCGCTCGAATTCACAAGGAGTTGGAACAAATGATTTAAGGATTGATACTCATACAAGGATAGAGCGTAAAGTTTAAGGATTGATAACCATACAAGGATAGAGCGTAAAGCTTAAGGATTGATAACCATACAAGGATAGAGCGTAAAGTTTAAGGATTGATAACCATACAAGGATAGAGCGTAAAGTTTAAGGATTGATAGCCATACAAGGAAATGACAGTAGATTAAGGATTGATGGCGATACTAAAATCACAAGGACAAAGCAATAATAATATGGACACAGTAGGTCAGGGAGTGATAAGTGCCTCGGTATAACATGCAGGCGCGCAAAACCTAAACACTCTTAATCATTTTCAAACTCTTTACTCTTTAGACTTACCCAACTTACCGCGAATAGAATCCCAACTAAAAATCAACAACGCCGTCCAGATAAAAGCAAAGGTGATCCAACGACCACTGTCGATCGGTTCGTTATAGATAAACACCGCTTGGACAAACATAAAGCTGGGGCCGATATATTGTAAAAAACCTAAGGTCGATAATTTAAGCCTTTTGGTCGCCGCGGTAAAACATAACAACGGCAAAGTGGTGACCAGACCGGTGCCAATCAGCAACAGATTCAACGACCAACTATTGATTGTCATATTGGCCGCCGAGCTGTCAGCGAACAACAACCAATAACCCAGTGCGATAGGCATCATCACCGCAGATTCCATCAACAACCCGGTCACTGAATCAACTGGCATTTTCTTACGAAACAAACCATAAAAAGCAAATGACGTCGCTAGGCACACCGACAGCAGCGGAAAAGAACCAAATGATAACACTTGAATCATCACGCCAGTAAACGCTAGACCTACCGCAACACCTTGCCATTTTTTCAATCGCTCGCCTAAAAATAAGCCGCCCAGCAATATACTTAACAGTGGATTAATATAATAACCGAGGCTGGCATCAAGAATACGATCATTAGTGACCGCCCAAATAAATATCCCCCAGTTCAGCGCCAATACCAACGCGGTACCACAAAACATTAGCACCACTTTCGGTTGACGGATCACTTGCCTAACATTCTGCCACTTTTTGATCACCGCGATCACCACGGTGATCAATACAAATGACCAAATGATCCGTTGCATCAAAATTTCCGGCGCGGGCACAAAGTCGATAAGTTTAAAATATAGCGGTGCCAATCCCCACATCACATAAGCCAAAACGCCATATATTACGCCTTGTTTTTCAGTATTTGGTGCTGACACGTCTGACCCCAATGATAAATGTGACCTATAAGAATCCGGCATTCTAACCGCTTTAAGCGGCAAAGGTAAGCACAGAGAAAATTATTGCAGATTCTACTGCCCTGCCCTGGTGCTGCCTGGTACTACGCGGGCTACAAAACCGGTTAATTTACCATTTTCTTCAATCAAACAAAGACAAAGCGGACGAACTTGGTTAAAATCAGCCACCTTTATTTCATCATCGATAGCTTTATTCATGTCAGTCAGCAGTGCGCAACAAACTCTCCAGCAAGTCTTTGGTTACAGTGAATTTCGAACCGGACAAGAAGATGTCATCAACTGCGCCCTCAATCAAACTGACAGCTTGATTTTAATGCCAACTGGTGGTGGTAAATCGCTGTGTTATCAGATACCAGCGATCATGAGCAACGGTGTGACCATCGTCATATCGCCGTTAATTTCACTGATGAAAGATCAGGTCGATAGTTTACGGGCCAACGGCATTGGTGCCGCTTATATCAATTCGACCTTGCCCCGTGGTGAAATCTTCAATATTTACAACCAAATGTACACCGGTGAGATCAAACTGGTTTACGTCGCACCTGAACGTTTATTAAGACCTGAATTTATCGAACGACTGCAACAAATGCAGCTGGCGCTGATTGCCGTGGATGAAGCCCACTGTGTGTCCAACTGGGGCCATGATTTTCGCCCAGAATACGCCCGACTTGGCATTTTAAAGCAATATTTTCCCCAAACGCCCATCATGGCATTAACGGCCACAGCAGATAAAGCCACCCAAAACGATATTTGGCAGCAACTGCAACTCAAAGACCCGATGGTGCAAATCAACAGCTTTGACCGCCCCAATATTCGTTATACCCTCGAAGAGAAATTTCATCCGTTACAACAGGTGATGAAATACCTTAAAGAGCAAGAAAACAACAGCGGCATCATTTATTGCACCAGTCGTAAACGAGTTGACGAAGTCTCTGCCCAACTTATCGGCCATGGTTTTAGCGCCACGGCTTATCACGCGGGTATCGAACAAGAAACCCGACTCCAAGCACAAGAAAGCTTTTTACGTGATGACGTACTCATCATCGTCGCCACCGTCGCTTTTGGCATGGGTATCAACAAACCCAATGTGCGTTTTGTGATCCACTACGATATTCCGAAAAACATTGAATCTTATTATCAAGAAACCGGCCGTGCCGGACGAGACGGCTTACCCGCAGAAGCGTTGATGTTATTTGACCCATCTGACATACCGCGAGTAAAACGTTTTTTCGAGAACATCGAAGACGAACATCGTCGCCGGGTTGAAGAGCAGCGTTTTGCTGCAATGGCCGCATTTGCCGAAGCGCAGACCTGCCGTCGCCAAGTATTATTAAATTACTTTGGTGAATACAACCAAACCAAATGCAATAACTGCGACATTTGCCTCGACCCGCCAAAACAATTTGATGGCACGGTAGATGCGCAAAAAGCCTTATCTTGTGTTTATCGCCTTAACCAGCGTTTTGGCATTGGTTACACCGTCGAAGTATTACGTGGCGGCCAGACGCAGCGGGTCAGAGATTACGGCCACGACAAACTGTCGACCTATGGCATTGGCAAAGAACAATCCAACGAATACTGGTTAAGTGTTATCCGCCAGCTCATTCATCACGGCTACTTGTCACAAGACATCACCCAAAGTTCAGTGTTAAAGCTCACCGAAGCGGCACGGCCGGTGTTAAAATCTGAAATCACCCTCAAGCTGGCGGTACCGCGTATTCGTCCTGCGAGCAGCAAAGCGGCGAAAAAATCCACCATCAAAGTCACCAACTACGACAAAAAGCTGTTTGGATTATTACGTAACTTGCGCAAGAAAATTGCTGATGAAGAAGGAATGCCGCCGTATATCGTGTTTAACGATGCGACGCTGGCCGAAATGGCCGCCCATTTGCCCGTGTCTGATCACGAAATGCTGGCGATTAATGGCGTTGGTGCCACCAAATTATCGAAATATGGCCACCAATTTATTGGTTTGATACAGCAATATTCTTGATCGCGTAGGATGGATTGGTCCAACATCTCGGAAACCCATCAAAACCAAGGGCTTCGGCAACCTGAAATATTGCTTTTTTCAGGGCTACCTTCTAACTGGTGCGTCACGCGTGGGCATGAAAAGACTGCCCACCCTACGTCTTCGTTCAATAAAAAAAAGCAACCCTCAGGCTGCTCTTTAAAACTCACTAATTCCCGCCTATTCAAGGTCCCCTTGAATAGGCGGGAATTAGCTTTACTTCATTGACGCATAATAAGCGCTGATATTGGCCATATCCACATCAGACAACATACCCGCCATAGGTGCCATTACAGGGTCTTTACGAGCACCACTTTTAAAGTCTTTTAACTGCTTGGTCAGATACATTTCTTTCTGACCCGCTAAGTTAGGGTACATTGGGATAGAGCTGATACCGGTAGGACCGTGACAGGCTGCACACATTGCTGCTTTAGCTTTACCCGCTGCCGCATCACCAGCATTGGCTGACATGGCACACACTGATAATAATACACTGGCTAGAATTTTCTTGTACATAAGAGGGGTTCCTAAAGTTTTTAAATTGATGTAATTATTCAACGCACTCATCTTTTGCCTCATAACTGCGTTATTGTCGTACTCAAACAGTTACATATGGCTTATATGCGCCTATTTTCCGTGCGACTAATACCGCGTAAAGCGCCTTGCTCTGAAGCAAAATCTAAGCACCCTGAACAATTACACCTTCTATTGACAAAAATAACTGCGGAGAATTTTACCCTATAAACCGTCGCCACGCATTTTTTTTTAGCAAAAAAAGCCCTTTGAATTGATATTTCTGACAATATAATGATATACATCAAATCATCAGCAAAAAGTAAGCGCATAAAAATGATCGTCAATGCCAGCATCACCAACAATAACAACACTATTGGCCTCATCAGCCAAACCCCAGTTGACTGGGACGCTTTTATTCCTTGGGCCAATCAGCTGTTGCACCAGATACTCAATATCGATAATTTTCCTATCACAGTCGATAAACAGCCAACTGAGGACAAATTTTTTACCGACAGCGGCGCAGATCTGCACATGCTTCGCTTTACTTTTCAGCAACAGCAGTTTAGCCTAAACTATGAAGCCTATTCTGATAGCATCTGGATAGCACCGGAGGTACCCGCAGCGGCCACAGCCCTGCCCGCCTTATTAAGCATTGTGACGACCATAATCGACAATAATAATAACCAAAGATGATCACGGGATTGAATCTTGTATTTAAATAAACAGCCCCATACACTAAGCCTTAAGAAGCACCTTAAGAAGCGCCTTAAAAAGCGCCTTAACCCAAAACAACAAGGACAACGCTCTAGCCCGTGTCTAACATTGTTATGTCTGCTGTTATTAACAGGATTATGGCAACAAGCATTAGCCTTTCATCTACCAGCACAAAAACTCGACGACCGTTTTAGTGAGATCTCTTTTAATCAGCCCTTACATTACCAGCGCGCCGACAAACAAATTAGCTTCGACGAAATCAACAACGACCCAGAACTACACCATAGCTGGCAGTCAACCGACAACCCCAACCCTTCTTTTCGGCTAGACAATGAAGCACTATGGCTGACATCGGCGGTCAAAAATGCCAACAAAGATCCGCTAAATGTGATCATTGATTTACAATTCCCGTTGGCTGACGAAGTTGACTTTTATGTGATGGACAGCAGTAACAACCGTCTGGTAACCAAATTCGCCACCGGCACCGATTACACCTATACCCGCCGGGCAATGCCCTATCGCAGCTTTGCTTTTGAACTCACCCTCAGGCCCGGGCAAGAAGTGAATATTTACCTACGAATCGTCGATTCAGGCATGATCTTCGCCAACTGGAGTCTGTGGAATAAAAAAGACTTTCATGCGCAAAAACTGAAGTTACCGCTGTTACAAGGCATATTGTTCGGCACCCTAATCATCCTTGCACTACTAAACCTGTTGATTTTTATCGGCTTAAAAGAACGCCTCTATTTCTACTATGCTGGTTTTATCGTCAGTTTTACCTTATTGACCGCGATCCTCAACGGCACCGCCTTTCAATACCTCTGGCCCGATACACCGGAGGTTAACCAGTCATCTGTTTATGTGGTCTCAGGCATCGTATTGCTGTTTATCAGCCTATTTTCTCAAGTGCCGCACCAGAAAAACAGCGGCAGAATCATTCGCACACTGCAATACATCAATATTGTCGGCGCCACCGCGGTGATCTTTTTACCGCTGCTAGCCCCCATTAACTACCATCTGCCCGTGCTGGTGTTCACCGCTATCATCATCGTCTTGGTTGGTACTTTTTCTGCCCTGTGGCGGGCATTCAAACGCGGCCAAGATGCCATTTTTCATGCCAGTGTGTGGCTTATTTTTCTGCTGGCTGGCAGCTTATACACCCTCAGCCGCTTCGGATTAGTCAATGCCGCCTGGTTTGGCCAAGAATCAGCATCAATTGGCATCATCTTTACCGCGCTCATCGTTTCAATGTCGCTGGTTAAACGTATTCGACTTGAAAGGAGTGAAACCGAGCAAGCCCGTACCCTCGCCGCAGAAACCCTGCAACAGTATTTCGATATCTATCAAAATGCAGTAGAAGGTCTGTTTACGCTGTCATTAAAAGGCACTCTAATCTCCGCTAATCCACAACTGGTCACCGCACTGGGCTATAAAAATCTTGCCGAACTGCGCAAGAACATCGCCGACAAAGGCGTCTCTGCGCTGCTGATGGACCTAGACGAGTCGCAAAAATTACTCAACGAAGTGGTCAAAAAAGGTGCCGTCAACAGCCGTGAAATCCAAGGGTTGAAAAAAGATGGTGCTCACTTGTGGGGATTGCTATCGATGCGCATTTCTCAGCCCCCCGCCGATGGCGGCGAAGAATTTATTCATGGTGCGGTGGTAGACATCACCGAAAAACATCAGGCTTACCAAAAACTGGCTTATATGGCGACCCATGATCCGCTGACTGGCGTGCTAAACCGCAGCGAATTTGAAAAGAAATTATACAAATCATTGACCGACTTAAAACAAAGCGGCCAACCATCGACCATGTTATACCTCGACCTTGAGCGCTTTAAACTGATTAACGATACCAGCGGCCATATCGCGGGTGATTCACTGCTACGCCAAATCAGTGACCAACTAAAAACCGCGTTAAACGACCAGGGCATCATCGCCCGCCTTGGTGGCGACGAATTTGCCATCTTACTCGACGGTATCGACGGCAACGATGCTTTTGTTATCGCTTATCGCATTGTCGAAGCGGTCAAAGAATTCCGCTTTTTATGGGAAGAGCGTATCTTTACGGTGGGCGTCAGCATCGGCATGAAAGCCCTTAGCGTTGATGATTCCAGCCTCACCCAAATTCTCACCAGTGCCGATGCCGCCTGTTATATCGCCAAAGAAAAAGGCCGCAACCGCATTCATATCTACAACGAAGAAGACTCCGATGTGCAACATCATCAAAGCCAAATGGAGTGGATTAGCGTCATTAATGACGCATTAGATAACGATCAGTTCTTACTTTATTATCAATATATCGTGCCAGTTGATGGCGATGCCGAGCAAATTCATTATGAAATCTTGTTGCGAATGCAAGACAAAGAACAAAATATCATCGGCCCAGACAGCTTTATTCCCTCGGCAGAACGTTATCATCTGATGACCAACATCGACCGCTGGGTGATCCGCACCTACTTCCGTTGGTTATCGCAAAACAAAGCCCATATGAAGAAACTGTCATTGTGCAGCATCAACTTATCAGGCACCTCCATCGCCGATCCGCATTTTAAAGATGTAGTTCAGGAATTGTTTGTTGAATATCTGATCCCCCATCAAAAAATCTGTTTTGAGATCACCGAAAGCGTCGCCATCATCAACTTAAACGCGACCTTAGAATTTATCAGCTGGTTTAAACAATTGGGCTGCCAGTTCTCGTTAGATGACTTTGGCACCGGCTTTTCTTCTTATGGTTACCTCAAAAGCTTGCCTGTCGACTTGGTGAAAATCGATGGCAGTTTTGTTAAAGACTTGATGATTGATCCCATCGACCGGGCGATGGTCAACTCTATCAATGAAGTGGCCAAAGCCATCGGTATGCGCACCGTCGCCGAATTTGTTGAATCCACTGCCATTCTCGCCGAATTGAAAGTTCTCGGCGTCGATTATGCTCAGGGATATGGCATTCACCGCCCTTCTCCTT
>JBLGCB010000280.1:0-9101 GCA_047617105.1 Phenylobacterium sp.
CATTTGGTGATGGATATTCTCAAAGGCGAGTGGGGTTATCAGGGAGTATTATTAACCGATTGGAATGTTGATATTAATACCCGTGATGCGGCGATGTTTGGTCTGGATTTAGAGATGGGCACCGAAGTGGATAGTTATGATGATTATTTTTTGGCTAAGCCATTATTGCAGCTGATCAAAGCCGGAGATATCCCTGTGGCGGTGCTTGATGACAAAGTCAGGCGGATATTACGGGTGCAGCAAAGCATCGGTATGATGGATAAAAATCGTCAAACGGGGCAGAGAAATAGCCCACAACACCAAGCGGATGCACGCAAAATTGCCACCGAAGGTATTGTACTGCTGAAAAATAGCCCCTCAGCGGCCAATCACGGCCAGCCTGTTTTGCCTTTGGATAGAACAAAACTGAAAAACATCTTGGTACTGGGTCCTAACGCTGATAAAAAACATGGCCTGGGCGGTGGTTCGTCAGAGGTTAAGTCCTTATACGAAATCACCCCATTGCAGGGGTTAAAAGATAAATTAGGCGATAAGGTCAATATCACCGTGATGCGTGCCAGAAGCAAGACCTTGGCCCCTATTGCCAGTGATTATCTCGCCAGTCGGCACTGGACGGGTACTGCGGCATGGAATATTGCTTATTATGCCGATGAGGCCCGGACAAAGTTGTTGAGTGATTCGTGGATTGTCGATTCACAGTATCAGTCGGTCGGTAGTAAAGGTATCGAGCACATCACCATGAAAGGCACCATTAAACCGCTACAAAGCGGAGAACACCGCTTAAAAGTCTCAGCCAACGGGGTGTTTAGATTAAAAGTCAATGGTGAAACGGTGATAAGCCTGACCAACCAAAGTCAGCAAAACCACAATATTAACCTCAAAAGGGGTGAAGCGTACGGCTTTGAAATCCAATATGACGGTAACCAGCAATTCACCCTCGGTTGGGACGCGCCGGGTAATTTGTTCAGCAGTGAAGCCGAGTATCTGGCAGCGGCAAAAAATGCCGATGCGGTGATTTATTTTGGTGGTTTAAGCCATGCTGATGACCGCGAATCCATCGATAGAACCGATATGAAACTACCTAATTCACAGGACGAGATTATCAGTAAACTGCTGGCGGTTAATCAAAACACCGTGGTCTTTATGATTGCGGGTTCGGCGGTAGAAATGCCGTGGAGCGAACAAGCTAATGCACTGGTGTGGGGCTGGTATGGCGGAATGGAAGCAGGCCACGCGTTCGCCGATATGTTGCTGGGCGATGCCAATCCTGGCGGTAAAATGCCCATCACTTTGCCTGCACGCTTAGCTGATACCGCGCCTATTGCACTGGATGATTATAATGCGGTTGAGTCTTTGTATAAAGAGGGCGTATTTATCGGTTACCGCTGGTTTGAACAGCAGAACATAGCGCCGCTGTTTAGCTTTGGCCATGGTTTGTCTTATAGCCAGTTTGATTTTAGTGATATTCAGTTGTCCAGCGACACATTACGCAACGATGAAGTGTTAACCGTGACGGCGATGATTAAGAATGTCGGCAAAGTGGCCGGGTCTGAGGTGGTACAATTATATTTGCATGATAAACACGCCAGTGTTAAACGCCCGATTAAAGAGTTAAAGGGATTTAGCAAAGTCTTCTTACAACCCGGTGAAAGCCAACCAGTGAGCATCACCCTGAATAAGCGAGATTTATCATTTTGGGATATCAACAGCAATGATTGGCTGGCTGAGCCGGGGGATTTTGAAGTGATGCTGGGGTCGTCGGTGAGCGATATTAAACTTAAACGTAAGTTTAATTATCGAAATAAATGATCATTGATTAACCCCCAAAAACTTGTGATGAAACGCCGTAGGGTGGTCACGTTTTTTGTGCCCACGCGTGACGCACCAGTCAAAGGCATACCCTGAATAAAGTAATATTCCAAGCTACCACCAATATTCGATGTTATTAAATCATAGATCCCAAGAAAAAATAGAAAAAGGCCAGCGGTTAGGCTGGCCTTTGATAACATCATTATATGCTTAGATTTTCATCTTGCGCTGCCGCTCTTGTCAATGAACGTTCACAAGTTTGGGTTGATTTCTTAATAATAAAGTCATTATCCAGCGTACTTATTAGGCTGAGTAATCACAAATCAAGTTAATATTCCCAAGATACGGCAAAGCAAAATGACTGTCTTTCGCTTTATGTTTGTTATATTTGATGGCCTCAAAGGTTATCGTTGCTAACGATTATTATCATAATCGTTAGTCACAAAGGTTGTTGCTGCCAACGGTTGTTATATTACCCCGGTTGCCGTTTCATTTCTGTGACGAGGCTCACGTCCTTGGGTTATTGTTAAATTAATAAAATTTGAGGTCTAAACCCATTCCTACCGAGCACTTCACTTCGAATCCCTTTATACTTAGTGCATTGTTTGTTAACCCCTAGTTTATTAAGCCCGAGGTTCTGAGTGAAAACGCTCGTTTTATCATCGAAACGCCTGCTTTTATGTTTGATTTTAAGTGGTTTCTCCTCTTTTTTGCTGGCGACAACCGAATCTGAGCCAACTGTACTAATACCTTCTCAATCCGTACCTTCCCAATCCGTACCTATCCAGCCTGCAATGAAAGCGCTTGCCACACCAGTGACCGTGGTCACCGAATATCTGCCACCTTTTCAACAAAAAAACGATGATGGCAGCCTCGGCGGTTATTCTACTGAGGTGGTGCGGGCGTTATATGCGTTGATGGGCGAAAAACTCGAGATTCAGGTATTGCCCTGGGCCAGAGCTTATAGCACGGCACTGCGGGGCAAAAACGTGCTGATTTATTCGATGTCTTATTCAAAAGAACGAGCAAAGCTGTTTCATTGGGTGGGCATTTTGGAGTATGAACAGGGTTATATCTGGGGGTTGAAGTCAAGATTTCCCAGACCACCGAAATCACTGGATGCCATGAGGTCTTATTCTGTTTCTGTGACCCATGGTTCATTACCGGATGCTTACTTGAGCAGAAAAGGGTTTAGTAATGTTCATCATGTGGTGAATGCAGAACAAAATATTGGTATGTTATTTAGGCGTCGGGTCGATTTAATTGTGGGCACTGAATTGCCTTTACGTGCGTTTGTTAAAAAACAAAGTCTCGATTTTAAAAAAGTTACAAAGTTATTTAAAGCCAAAGGATTGAATACCAATTTACAACTGGCGTTTAGTAAAGATACTGATCCGGCGATTTTGGCGCGTTTCCAACAGTCATTTAAGCAGCTGCAACAATCTAAAGAGTTTAAGGCGATCAGACAGAAATGGGGTTTGGTGGATTAATAAAAAGAGGATATTATGCAAGACGGTTTTCCAATAGTAATCAAAGTACATCCGCAGTTGTTAGCGGCCAATCCCCAACTGGCTGGGGTGGCGGCTAAAGTGGAAGCATGGTTGAATTTTGCCGCGCTTAGCGCACTGTGGTATGGCGATGAAAGTTGCGTGCTCGAATTTGAATTTACCCTAGTGACGACAAAAATTTTCAGCCAAGACGAACAGTACCAAGGGGTTAACTGGACGGCCTCTGGCGATGATTTTTTTAGCCATGATACTGGCAAGACGGTGGCATTGATTGTACTCAATGCATCCTATTTGAACCATTTTGAACAGGCATTAAAGGCAGCGTTACTGGGGTTGGCCAATTTGGTGGTTAAAGATTATGGCTTTGAGCCGATTGCTCTATAAGGTACTTGGTTTATAAGGTAATTGCTTTGTGAGGTGGTTCATTTAGGAAGCGGAATTAAATAAGATCCGAAACTGAGGCAGGATATTTATTCTGTTTCAACCGGGCTGTCGTTACAGGCAGGCAAAGGGGCGTGTAGTTGTTCTACACAACGCTTTGCCTAACGCAGAAACAGGCGGTCCGACGCCTCGGTAAAGAGACCAGTCAGTTTCGGATGTTATTTACTGATGGTTCCTTAGTGCTGGGATGCTAATCAATATCTGAACCCCTTCACCATAATGGCTGGTGAGCTTGATGGTACCTAGTAATGTGTCGACCACAATATTATGCACAATGCTGAGGCCCAGACCGACCGCATTTTCTTTTCTTTTGGTGGTAAAAAATGGATCTATGACCTTGGATAAAATATCCTCAGAGATGCCATGACCATTATCTTGGTAGTTAATGTTTATGTTATCGCTGTCAGAGCCTGACAAGTCAATGGAGATATTGCGGTTGGTTTGCTGGTCGAAACCATGAAGGATCGAGTTAGAGATTAGATTGGCGGTGATTTGTGCGAGGGCGCCGGGTAAGGTGTAAAAAGTACAGTTTTTTGGGCAATTGAGTAAAACGTTCACCTCGGCTTGTTTGGTTTTGGGGTTAAGGCTTTGAATGATGTCTTCAAAGTAGAGGTGTAACTTAATGACCCTGGGTTTTTCGCTGATGCGGTCAACCGAGACTTGTTTAAAACTTTCGACCAGATTGGCGGCTTTTTTAAGGTTAAAAAAGGTGATGTCTAACCCTTCACTGATCACATTGAGGTATTTGTCTAATTGCTTTTTCGACAGTTGGGCAGCGTTGACCGCTTCGTTAAAATGTTCGGTTTTGTTTAACATGTAAGTGGCTGCGGTAATACTAATGCCGATGGGAGTATTGATTTCATGCGCGACGCCAGCCACCAGACGGCCAAGGGATGCTTGTTTTTCTGCACTGAATAATTGTTGCTGTACGGCTTTTTCTCGGGTGATGTCATACATCCAAAACAATATGCAATTTTCCCCTTCAAAGCTAATTCTGTCCCACGACAAATAACACCAGAACGTTTTCCCCTGTTGATTTTTGAGTTGTACTTCTTCGGCTTTGATGCTGCCCAATTGGGCAAATCGGCGGATAAAGGAGGCTCTTTGTGGTCGTGATAACCAGCAATTTTTGGCTTTAAATCCCAACGCTTGTTGATGATTGTCAAAACCCAACAGTTTTGCACCACAGCTGTTGATCCAAACGATTGAGTCGTCTTTGGCCAGCGATACACCAATACTGATAGGGCTGTTTTCAAAAATCTCAATCAGTTTGTCAGAGGTTTTCTGTGCTTGTTGCTTTGCTTCGCGGACCGCATCACTGAGCTCCTGCTCAGCGTTTTGATCACGTCGGAAGACTTGAAACATGCTGATCATCAAACCGATAAGCACGCAACCATAACTGGCGATTTTTAGCAGATGAGCAAGGTCAAATTGACCATCAAACAATTGCGTTGAGGTGGCCATAAACACCACTTGTGCCCCGAGGTTAATGATCAGTGAGTAAATCAACCAATGTTCGAAGGCGTCGGTTCGCCATTTTCCCTTGCGCAGATAACCACACAAGGCAAGGGCAAAAAACAGCCCGGGGAAAAATTCGGCAGGGCGGTGAAAAAGCGGGTTATCGGTGTAAGCAGGGGGTAATGGTGTGAACGCGAAGAAACCGCAAGCGGTTAGAGTAAAGACAGCGGAAAGACTCAACAGTGCACGTTCAAAACGGCGGTAATCGTCACTGGGGCGAAAGTCGATTTTCCATAATAACCAACACATAAACAGAAAAATCGACAGGTATTGACGGGAGGCGAGCCAACTCCAAGGGATCAACGTTGGCATGGCAGTGTCGATATAAGATTTGAAGGCGGTTGAGGTAACGATGGAATGGTAACCGTCAAGAAAAAAAGTACCAAGAAAACCACTGCCGACCATCAGGTAAATGATGTCTTTACGGGTGTAATATCGCAGTAACGCCATTACCCCAATAAACAAGGCCAGCATGGTGGAGACCGTTTCCATTAGGGTGTGCCATTGCACGCCACCACTGTGGTGGCCACCACGAAGCAAGGCACTGACGATGAATAACCCTAATGCAAGTAACCAATAGCTGATATGACGTTGATTGAGTGGGTTAATCACGCTCGGCAAAGTAGTATTCATAAGACTTAATTTTCAATTCATTCGAAAATGCATTGTCAATCAGACGGTATTTGTCATTGCTCATGTTTGGGTCGACCGCGATATATACCCCGGCGGAATAACCGTAAAAATAAGAGCAAGCGACATCTTTCGACAACTTATTACTGTAATGGTAGACCTTGACCGGACTGGGGTGATAAAAAGCATCGATACGGCTGACCATCAATAACTTGATGCCCCGGTTTAGGGCGTCACTGCCTTCAATAACCTTTAAACGTGCTTTGGAGTTTTTCAACGCAGAGATCACATCGGTGCCTGCGGGAGTGCCAATGTTTAAACCGTCAAACAGGTGAGTGGCACTTAAAAAAGGAATGAAGTTTTCTTTTCTAAAACACAACCCCGGCACTGAACGAAATAACGGCCGTGATAATTGTTTTATGTCTTTTTGGGTACCATCGAGCGGAAACAGTAAGTCGATATTGCCTTTTTTCAACTCAACCAGAGCGCGCTTATTGGGGAAACGAATAAATTCGACATGCTGATACAGTCCTTTTAATACTTTGTCGACATATTGGTAAGCTTTATCGTTGGTTTCATCGTGCTTAAAATTGATATGAGGCGGGTATTCTACCAGCCCCACCTTGAGTGACTCCGCGCTGGCGAGCTGAGAAAATAGACTGGTTGCGATTAAGCAACAGCTTAAGAGCGCTGGTATGCGTCGGGCTGGTATTGTGGCCATTGGGGTTCGCATCATTGTTGATATTACTTTTTGCAGCACTTTTTGCAACACAAGGTATTTCATAATAGGGTACTCTAAAAGTCTCTTTTATAAATAGTGACACTGATGCCGCCACCAAAATCTGTCAATTTCCAACGTTCCATTTCAAACCCAGTGACATCAATGTGGCTCCATTGTGATGGGTCTTTACCTTTATTTTGCGGATTGTCTGAGGGTATACCGTGGCAACCGAGGCAGAGTTTTGACATTTTTAAAGGCACAAAATAGCGATAGGCAGGTTTACCGTCAAAGGTTGAGGTATCATCAAAATAAATATTGAGGCTAAGTTTGCGGATAACCTCCATGGTAGAGACTTCCCATTTATCTGGCACGTTTAATTTATTTCTCAAATTGCCAAGGTTAGTGATTCTGATCTTGACCCCGAGACCTTTGGTGGACAGTTTTTCAGATAACTGGAAGGCATAAATGGCCGGAATAAAACCTTTGTAGGCGATGTCATCGTCTTTGATTAAAGTTCGATTGTCTTCCATGACCTCAACCATCACTTCAACCATCATTTTTTTCAAAATGTGATTTTGTTTGGGGAATTCGGTTTTAAAATTCTCTTTATAGGCGAGTTTAACATTGGCGATAAATTTATTGCCGAATAACTTAGATTTGTCGCCGCCTGTTTGGTTAATCAATGGTTGATTTTTAAAAATGTAGTTCATCGAAGCACGGTACATTTTTGAGAGTTCGCTGACAATAACAATGGTGTCGGCGTCTTGAGCTGATGTTGGACTTGCTGCTCCGGCGGCATAAGCACTGCCTGAAAACCATAACCACATCCATAAGGTAGAAAGAAATATCGCCGTTTTACGCATTGGAAACCACGCCTGTTGAGAGAGAAAAGTTAACCATCATTTTAAACATTTGCTGCAAAGTCCTTACAAGTGTAGGGCGGCAATTCTCTTTTGTCCAGTGAGCAAGGCAAGTTCGTTACTTTGTTTTAAATCTACCGATCGTGATCTTTTGTTATGGGGGCAATTGCTATAAATATCATCACTTTGCATCAATTTTTGTCCGTTTTGTTGCAGTACTTTGAGCGGATATAGAAGGGGGGTTTATG
This sequence comes from Phenylobacterium sp., assembly GCA_047617105.1. Taxonomy (GTDB): domain Bacteria; phylum Pseudomonadota; class Gammaproteobacteria; order Enterobacterales; family Alteromonadaceae; genus JABSOG01. Next base: position 7,736 of record JBLGCB010000280.1, read on the forward strand.
TTGCGATTAAGGTGCTCGGTAGTTAAAGCAAAAGTTTGATGTCAGTTAGTCTTAAAGGTGACCATGACGTTTGGATAATATTCCGTATCGAGGGTTTTTTGTCACATCCGATGTGACTGATCCTGCCGGACTGGATTATTGGGTTTTATCTACCGAAGAATGCACTGCTGGAAAGCGCACCACCACCTCCACCCCTTCGCCTGGAGCACTGTTCACCCTGATGATGCCTTCAAGGTCTTCTTCCACCAATTTTTTGATGATGCCCATGCCCAATCCACTGCCACCTTTTCCTGTTTTGGTGGTATAGTAAGGTTCAAAAGCCTTTTCTAGGGTTTGATCGGACATACCCTGACCATCATCCTGATAGGTCAACTTAATCCAGCCCTCATCTTCAGCCGCATCAATGGTAAATTGACCATAAACGCCTTGGGCATAACCATGCAACAGCGAGTTATTGATTAAATTGGTGATAATTTGTGAGATGGCACCAGGGTAACTGTTGATTTGAATGATGGCGGGTATTGTCGTGACCACCTTGTGGCTGGTGGCTTTTAATTTGGGTTTTAAGCTAAGCAGAATATTGTCGGTATATTCACGTAAATTAAAGGGCATGACGTCGTAACTACACTGATCAACAGCAACCAGTTTAAAGCTGTGTAAAATACGTGATGCGTTGTCGATATTGGTTTGGGAAATTTGCAGTGCCTCATTTACCTGTTTTAAGAACGTCGATAACATTGCGGGTTTGAGGGTTTTACTGTCGAAAGCTTGTTGTAGCTCGCGAGCCTGATCGATGGTGAAACTTAATGCGGTGTTCAGGGTGCCCAGCGGGGTAGACACTTCATGGGCAATACTGCCGACAAATGCGCCGAGGGACGACATTTTGGCTGAGTTGTGTACTAGGTCTTGGGCGAACTTAGATCGTTCGAGCAGTTTAAACTGATTGGCGATTCTGGCCAATACCTCATCTTGTTGGGCCGGTTTGGTGATGTAATCTGCACCGCCAACCGTGAAACCCTGGTGAACATCTTCTGGTTCAGTTTTGGCGGTGACAAAAATCACCGGGATATGTTTGGTGTCATTATTGCTCTTTAGGCGCTGACAGGTTTCATAACCATCAATGCCTGGCATCATCACATCCAATAAAATTAAGTCAGGTTTTACCCGCTCCGTGAGTTTTAGCGCTTTTTCACCACTGGTGACGGCCGAGATATCATAAGCCTCTGCGGCGAGGTAACAGCGAAGCAAATCAATATTCACCGGATTATCATCCACGATAAGGATATTGCCCGTTTTCTTACCATTATTATCATCTTCAGTTAACTTCATGAGGTCTCCTGTAAAAAAGCTAATAGTTTATCCATAT
>JBLGCB010000281.1:0-9096 GCA_047617105.1 Phenylobacterium sp.
GCAATAACGGGCGCTCACAGGGTTATCGCCGTTAAAAGGGCTAACCCGGCCAATGCGCTGATCATTTCTTGGGGGAAAGACGCCAATAAAGCAATACAAAAAAGGGCTGAAAATCACATTAAATAGACCAAATCAGACACAGTGGATAAGATGATCACGTTTCCCCCTTTGTTCCCACCATGGACCACCACTAAAATCAGGTTATTACCAGGGTTGTCCATTTTGGACACACTTTAAATCACTCTTCTCAGACCAAATCAGCTACAAGCAGCAATATTGTGATATTAAATATTAGCCGATCTATTTAGTATGCGAATTTTTAGTGCTAGACTGTCCTTATTGAATCGCCTCATCGGCGCCACAAAACATGACAATGACAAAACGACGATAAAACCATGGCCAAAAACAACGCGAACAAAAGCAAAAAGAAATCACTCAAACAAATACCATTGACCCCGGCGAAGCAAGCCGAAATGGCCTTGAGTTTTAAACAAGAGTGCAACTATAAAAAAGCCATTGAAGGCTATAAAAAACTGGTCAAGGAATGCGATGACCCACAATGGCCACCGCTACTGGCTGAATGTTATCGTCTGCGCGCCCAGCAACTGGCTGACAAAGGCATGTTTATTGAAGCGCTGGCCAACTTCGATACAGTGAAACAACTGACAGGCTATTATCCAGATGTCGACACCGGGGCACACTGGCTCAGCAAATCGCAAGACTGGAATCGAATAGCCCGCTTTTACCAACAGCATAACGACAACCCAATCGTCAACCAATGGTTAAGCCCTATCGTTGCTTGGCAGGCATTGCTCAACAACAGCGCTGTTATAGAGCATCTTGATAAAGAGGGCACCTTGTGGCAACACTGCACCATCAGCCAACAAATCATCAACGCTTGGTGCGAACACAAAGACCAACAAGTCAAAGCATTACTGCAACAATTACCCTTTCGCTCTGCCTATAAAGACATTGCCAAAACCTTTAAAGCGCTGTTGATTATTGACACCGATTTGGCTAAAGCTGAGGCGTTATTGCAATCCGTCAACAGCCAGTCGATATTCTATGGCTTTAGCCAAGACTTGTTAGCCATCTACCGTTTTAATCTTGATGACCAACAAAATCTGCTGCACAAACTTGATATCGCCGACCCATTAGCCACCATTAAGCACTGGCCTAACAATCAGAAATTGGTATGGAAAAACCTTCAAGATTTCAGCCAATCAACCAACCCCGCCGCCAGCCCCAAAAAGGCCTTACAATTGCTGAAAAGTTGTAAAACCCCCGCCCTACCAGCGGTGGTTTCACAACAACTACTGGCGGCCATTTTTTATCAAGGCAAGTTTAAAGACGACGACAATCGCTTTGCGCCATTGCCTTCACACGAGCGTTATCGACTGTTAGCGTTGCAAAGTAGTGCCAAAGATTGTTTTCATTGCAAAGAACGAGACTGGCTTAATTTCATTGAAGTTTGGCAACAAGCCCACCCTGCGGATGAAAATAACCAGACTCAGTCGACAGTCGCTGCGGCTTATCAACATCTGGCAGATGAAAGTGGGCCACAACATCCGCCAAGCCATATCAAATATTTGACACTAAGTGTCAATACTCTGGCCAGCGAAACCGGTTATCAACAACTGATTAAAATCAATCAACGCTATCCGGTGGAGGATTTTGCCCAGATACTCAGTCAGGCCGTCACCTCTTTTCCTGATAATATCGGCTTTCTCAAAGCAGCCATGCACACCGCCGATGAACAGCACAATGCGACCCAATCGATGCTTCTGGCTAAACTGGTACTTGGGCGCGATCCGGTCAATCAATCTGCCCGGCGTGTGTTGATCAACAGCTACCTCACTCAGGCCAGTCGGCAAGTGAGGCTACAAAGACCAGCAGAAATAGCAGCGACACTGGCACAAGCGCTGGCACTAGAGCCGAGCGGCCACCAGCTCAGTCGCTATTATTTGATTCAGGCGCTTAGATGCTGGCACTTCGATAAAAAACAAATCGAACACTGGACCGACTTGGCGTTGGCAAACTTAAAATCACCGCTGGCATTACGTCTGGGTTTGCTGCTCAATGGCAAGGCGATAGACCTCACCACAACGGCTATCTCAAGACAACTCGGTTCCATTGGCAAAACTGCTGATATTAACGAAATCAGCCAACTGTTATCGTTTGCGGTTTATTTGCAAAGCAGCGGTTTTAAGCTAGACAAAAGTGTGCTTAAACCCTTTATGCCGTTAATCAAAAAGACCCTTAACCAAGCTGACAGCTACCAACACATACTTCAGTGCTGCCACCTGCTAACTGACTTACAGCTTTATTCGCTGTTAGAAAGCATTTGTAAGCGTCATAGCCTTTGTTTTTTCGAAGACGTTGGAATGCTGACATTTTATCAAGTCTATGGCTCGGTGGAGGGTGATCCTAGACGTATCACAGAGCCAATGTTATTTCGCTTAAATAGTCTCTATCAGCGTATCCTCGATAAAACAGACAAGAATCAAAACCAAAGCCAAGAACAAAACCTTGGCGAAGCAACCAACCGCGACAATCTACAAATTATTGAATCCTTCATCGCCAAAGCAAGGGGTTGCCAGTTAGTGCTGGACTATGACGACTATGATGATGACGACGACGATGAAGACGATTTTCCATTTGACAGCATGGGGCAATTCTTAGACGAGGCGATGTCAGATCCGCAAACGGCCAAACAAATTCAAAAATTGTTCGGCGGCATCAATCCTTTTGACCTACTGCCATAAGAGCGCCATAAGCGCGCAATAGGACCACCATCATGAACCCATTTACCTTATTAGATATCGCCACTTCTGCCAATGACTGTGAGATAAAAGTCGCTTATTTGAGCAAAGTCAAACAATTCGCCCCTGAGCATCATCCTGAGCAATTTCAGCAAATTCAACAGGCTTATCAATTGCTCAAGGATGAAGCCAGCCGAGTCAAGTATCAGCTATTAACAGCCCCTGAGTTCAGCTTGGGTTTAATCATTCACCACGGCGTCAATAAACAAAACAGCCAACGTCCATCGGCCTCGCAACTGCTCAAATTGCTGGAAATACCGCACCAGCACATTGAGGAAAGCGCAAAATGAAGAACAGACAACACATCATTGAGCAGTTTTCACAATTTATCAGTGCTTTGCCAGAACCTAACGCACAGGCTTCGCTTGACCTAGGTGACCTAGGCATAGAACCCTCAAACAACCAACAAAAAAACGAAACCATCGACTTAATGAGTTTGTTTCAAGTGCTTTATGTGCTCAAAAATGAGGTTAAAACCGAATCACGACAAGTGAAAACCGCGCTAGATGAATTTAAGGCGGTATTTTCCAGCTTAAATAGCAACCAAGGCTATTTGCAAAAAAGTATCGATAACCAGCAACACACCATCAAAACCCAGCAACAACAACTCAGACAACAAAATAACCAATTATTGAAACCGCTGTTGCTGTCTTTGCTTGAACTGTGTGACAGCCTGAACAATGGCCTTAATGCTTTTGACCAGCCCAAACCCACTGGCTGGTTAGCCCGATTTAAACTGCCCTTGTGGCAAAAACTACAAACGATTAAGTACGGCCAACAGATCACCCTGCGCCAACTGCAACAAGTATTAGAACAATATCAAGTTCAGGCCATTCACAGTGTCGGTCAGACTTACGATCCTATGCTGATGAAAGCGGTCGCCACTGAATCAAACCCAGAAAAAAGCAACAACCAAGTGATAACAGAACAGCTTAAAGGTTATTTATGGCAAGACAAATTACTGCGCCTTGCCCAAGTGACTGTCAACAACACCACTAATACCACCAACACAAGCAACACCAACAAACAAAAAGGAAACACCCAGGATGAGTGAGCTTATCATAGGCATTGATTTAGGCACTACGAATAGTGAAGTAGCCATCATCGAAAACGATCATATCACCATTCTCAACTGTGAAGCTGACCAACAGGTATTACCGTCAGTTGTGGGCCTAGGTGATAACGACGTTTTGTTGGTCGGCTCGCCGGCAAGAAATCAATATGCCTTGCACCCACACAGAACCATCAAATCGATTAAACGCCAAATGGGTGAAGATGTTCGAGTCAGTTTGGGGGAGAAGGACTATAACCCTCAAGAAATTTCAGCGATGATTTTATTGCAACTCAAGCAGGTCGCCGAAAAACATTTGGGTCAACCGGTTGGCAAGGCGGTGATCACCGTGCCTGCCTATTTTTCTGACGGCCAACGCCAAGCGACTCGGGATGCCGGTGAAATTGCTGGTTTAGAGGTGGTGCGTATCATCAACGAACCCACCGCTGCTGCGCTGGCTTATCATATTGATGATCAGCAAGACAAAAAAGTACTGGTATACGACCTTGGCGGCGGTACTTTTGACGTTTCAGTGGTATCACTGGCCCAAGGTGTGGTTGAAGTACTGGCCAGCCATGGCAACAACTATTTGGGCGGCGATGATTTTGACCAACAGATTGTTGATGCCATCCACCGTCAGCTTGAGTTACAACAAACGGATATCAGCGACGATCCACAGGCCGTTGCACGCATTGAGAAACTGGCCGAGCAGGCAAAAATCAGCTTATCCAGTCAACCTTTTGTGACCATCGAAGCCCAATTTATCACCGCCAACGACCACCTTTCGTTTGAATTTTCTCGGGATGAATATGAACAATTGATCAACCCATTTATTGATGAAACCTTGGAAGCAATTCACCTAGCTCTCGACGGTGCTCAAATCGCCAGCGGTGATATTGATGAAGTGATATTGGTCGGTGGCAGCAGCCGCACGCCATTGGTCCATCGACGGTTAAAAGAAGTTTTTGCCATGGTCCCCCGAGGCGATATTAATCCAGATTTGTGTGTTGCACAGGGTGCAGCGATACAGGCCGCCAATATCGCAGGTCTTAGTGTCAATGCGGTATTGGTTGATATCACACCTTATACTTTTGGCACCAGTGCCTTAGGTGATTTTGAAGGCGTTCCCTACCCTCACTGCTACATTCCCATTATAGACAAGTACACCCCGTTACCCGTCAGCAAAAGCGAAGTGTTTTACACCAATTATGATGGTCAAGAAATCGTTGAGATCAACGCTTTTCAGGGAGAAAACTTTGATGCGACTCAAAATATTAAAATCGGTCAATTTATGATTGAAGGACTGGATGAAACCGCCCCTGCGGGTAGCCAAATCGTGGTGACGTTAAACATTGATATTAATGGCATACTCAAAGTCACGGCGCAGGAGAAAAGCAGCGGCAACAGTAAGTCGATCACCATCGACAATGCAATTTCTCGCTTTGAAGGCGAACATATCGAACAAGCCAGAGAGCGGGTGCAGTCTTTCTTTGATGCGCCTGTGTTTGACTATGGCTTTGAAGGAAGCAGTGAAGGAAGCAGTGAAGGAAATAGTGAAGCGCGCACAGCCGACAATGAAAACCAGCAAGATAATGGCAAACTCAGTGCACCCTACATTGATCGGGGCCAGGCGTTAATCGAAAAAGCTCAGCGTTTGCTTGGTGCCGTCAACACCGATGATATGGATGATCTTATTGATATGATTGAAGCGCTCAAAGATGCGCTGGCCAGTCACAATATCAACGACTTTGAAGAAGCCACTGAACAACTCAATGATTTGATTTACTTTTTGGAAAGCTAACCATGGATCGTTGTCCGAGTTGTAAAGCCCGCATTCAACAGCATAACGCTAATGTCGCCAATCACCATCCGTGCCCTCGCTGCGGCACTGAATTGGCGACCTTATTGAAAATAGAACACCAGGCGCAGGCACTATTTTCCGATTCTGTTAGCCACTATCAGCAATGGGCGTGGGATAACGCCTTAGCTCAGGCGCAGCTAGCCATCGAGCTGCATCGTTTACCGATGTATCTTTATTGGTTTGAGTTTTTGTTGGCACAAAAGCAAGCGTTTGGGGATATACAGCAGGCGCAAGACGCATATTTAGCAGAAAGCGCGCACGAAGCGCAAGAGATGAATCATTCTTGGTTGTTGGATGATGATTGAGGTTTAACGAATAAAAATGGCTAGCAATATAAAACCTGCTATCCACAGAGTTTCGATGATCATCAGCAATATCGGTGTGAAACCAACGCTGGTCAGCTTGGCCAAATCTGATTTCATACCAATAGCGGCAATCGCGGTGATCAAAGCAAAGCGCGAAAATGCGGTGGCATATTCAACCACAGGTGCGGGTATAGTAAGCCAAGAATTAAGCAGCATCAACGCAACAAAAGCGATTAAAAACAACGGCACCTTCGCAGATTGGGCCGCTGTACCATCAACACCAGCATGGCGATAAGAACGTTTTATCACCAGCAGCATAATCACCACCACAGGCATTAACATACTGACACGCACCAGTTTGATTAGCGTCGATAAATCACCGGTTTGTTCTGAAACAGAATAACCAGCGCCAACCACCTGAGCGACGTCATGAATGGTGCCACCAAGAAATAAAGCCGCATCAGCACTGCTTAACCCGAGATAACTGACCACAATGGGATAAACCACCATCACGATGGTTGATAATGACGTGACGCCGATAACGGTCAACAATGTATCCCGTTCTTTGTGTTTGTGATCGGGTAAAATGGCGGTGATCGCCATCGCCGCAGATGCACCACAGATGGCCACCGAACCGCCAGTCAGCGCACCAAACTTTTTGTTTAAGCCCAACAATTTGGCCCCGGCAATACCAATGAGAATGGTGCTAGCGATGGCCAATGCCAACAAGGCGATGGTTTGCCAACCCAATGACAACACATCACTCAGCGCGATGCGCAAACCCAGCAATGCCACCCCAAGTCGTAACACAAAGGTAGCTGAAAACTCGATGCCTGCTTTACAGGGGGATTCTTGATACAAAAAAGACATGGCGATGCCCAGCAACAACGCAAATAACATCGCAGGTGCGCCATAATGCTCACTTAAAAACAGTGCGGCTAGACCGGTAATAATGGTGATGCTGATACCGGGCAGCTTATCTTTGAGTGTCATTTCATGCGCCTTACGTTAATCAGGTGTAACTGTTCAGCGTGCTTAGATTTCGCTTCAGAACAAGGCATTTTTGAACGGAAAACAGGCGCATATAAGTCATATGTAACTGTTTGAGTACGAAAATAACGCCGTTATGGTGGATAAGATGAGTGCTCTGAATAGTTACAATCACGAGTCATCACCAAGCAAGTATTCACCATAACCAACCAGCTCAATTTCATTCAGCAGCCATTCGCCATAGGCCATCATCGCCAAAATGATATCTGGGCTAAAAAGCTCGGCACCATTGAGATAAAACGTCAAAAAGCGTTTTAGCACAGCCTCTTTGTCGGGATAGTAACAGATAAACGATTTTATACAATAATATAAACTTTTGCTGTATTGCCCCGCTTTGGCCATGATCAGCTCAAACGAAACCCGAATCAACAGCTTAGCGAAATCAGTGAATGGTTCAAGATTTTGTGGGCTTTGCTCGACAGATTTAAGCGCTATCAAATCCATCCGCAACCAAGGCAATGTCAAAAACATCTCTGGCCCCGGGCGGTAGTTTTCCAGCGCTTCAGATACATCCTCGCCAAATACACAACAAGCCTGAGTCTTTAACACGATATCCAACCGAGGTGCGGTGATTTGCCGGGTAACATCATAACCAGTGACCATAATATCGAGGGAAAAAGTGGGGTAATGGGTTGTCAGCCACTGTTGCGCGGTGGCGATAATGGTTGCGGATAACTGCGTTTCGTTTGTGTTGGTGATAACAATCAAGTAAATACCTGAAATCGGTTCTATGGCATAACCAAATGCCGCAGAGCCCCTGAGGAAAATACTGTGTATTGATGAGGCTAAGATATTATCAGTGGCGAGCAATTCGATAATGCCGTTTATCGGCGGTTGATACACTGGTGGCACATTGTCCAGCGCCGCCATGTTAACGATATAACCCTTTTCATCCAAGGGGAAATATTGCCCTATGGGTTTGATATTAAGCATGACGGTCTTTTAACTGCACCTGCCAATAACCCACATCCAGCCATTGACCAAATTTATAACCGGTCTGTTTAAAATGGGCGACTTTTTCCATGCCGAATTTTTCATGTATTGCCACACTCGCAGGATTGGGTAAGGTCAAACCACCAATCACCACATGAATCGATTTCTCTCGTAAGCTGGCAAATAGCACATTATAGAGTTTGGTCCCCCAGCCTTTGGATTTAACCGTATGAGTGATATAAGCCGACACTTCAGCGGTATGTTTATAGGCTCCGCGGTTTTTCCATTGTGATGAATAAGCGTAACCAACCACCTTGCCATTATCCTGTGCAACCAACCATAAAAAACCCGTATCTTGCACCTGCGCCATACGTTCAATAATGTCATTGGCACTGAGGGATTTTCTTCAAAGGTGATCACGGTATTTTTAATATAATAATTGTATATTTCGGCTATCGCTGGTGCGTCTTGCGCGGTTGCTTCTCGGATCATTGGCTCTCCTGATGTTTTGGGGTATATGGGTGGTTTAAGCCGCCAGCTTACCTTGTTAAGCGGTTAAATAAAGCTGAGCACAATATCGCATATTTTTGATGGGTTATAAACAATAGGTGTGGCATAAGCGCCTAAGGCTCAATATTCACATTGTCGCCGTGAGTCACATTTGGTAGAATTTAGATGTCAGATCATTATGAGAAATTTGTATTGCTAAGCAATCTAAAAGGGGCTATTTATGAAAGTAAGCGAATTCGATGGAATGTAGGACAAACGAATTAAACGAAACATTCAAACGCCCGCTTATGCGGGCGTTTTTATATGACACTGAGCAATTCGAATCCCCATTCACATTTCCTCTTTCCAATCAGGGTATTGCACAGGCTTTTGACCAGTTTCACCAATCAAACGAGGATACGTCACCCCAACTTGTGGCTCGAAGGGCTTTTTGCGAACTTTGTTGACCCGAAATATCCAGCTATCGCCAAAATCAAAGTAGTAAAATAACTTTCTGTGCTTACCCAGCGGAAACAGGCTTTCAATCGTAGTATCAAACACATTTGCTATTTCTTCACCCTCTTC
>JBLGCB010000282.1:0-9074 GCA_047617105.1 Phenylobacterium sp.
GAAATAAACACTGTGCTGTCAAAAACGCTATAAACAGGTTGTATCAGGCCATCGGTCTTTAAATGAAATATGGCACTTTTAGTATCATCCAGCGCGGGTAACTTCGCACCAAGATAATAGAACCCAGTGGCATCACGATAGACAATTTCTTCACCATCAATCTCCACTGACTCGCTAGACAGCTTCGCAATCACCTCTTCGTCATCATCATAATCCAAATCAGCAGAGAAAACACCGGACCATATGACATGACGCTTTTCACCATCAGTAAACTCAATGCGCCAAGATACCCCAGGGTAACTATTGCCATCGGCAATATGACCGATAGTATTGATGCAATCCATGATGGTGGTTTTACCAGCGCCGGAAGCCCCCACCAACACATTGATTTTCTGAAATTCAACATCTTGCAGCACAACTTCATCGCTTTGGTAAGATATTTTTTTGATAAACATAAAGCGTTCACTATTGGTTAATACGATTAACTTTTGCCATTATAACCCAAAACCTGACAACAGCCCATGAGAGACAAACAAGAGGTAATCCCATCCCGGCGATTGCCGAGATGGGTTTCGTTTTGATTACCCCTGCACCTCAGGTGCTGGTTCATCAACCACTTTTTTATCAAGGAAAGCTTCTTTATCCTTCACCAACTGGCTATAAGTATTTTCGCTGATTTCATAGACCCAATTGGCCCATAGCGGGTTATCGCCTTTAAGATGGGCGTAATGTTTGTCATCAGCTTTGGCCAAGATCAGAGTGATTTGTTTATCAACACCTTTACTTTCGCCTTCAGCTTCATCAGCGCTCTCACCTGCAAACAGGGTCACCACTAAGGTTTGGCTATTGCCTGCCAAAGAGGTTTTCCAGTCGGCCGCAGGCATCAGTTGCTCAAAACTCATGCTGGCAATACCACGAGGCAAGGCATCCAGCACCGAGTCATATTTAAGCTGGTGGGTGTCAGCAATGGCATCGAGTTCAAAGTTATCTTTGTCCTTGTCTGCTTTGCTGACAATATACTCATGCTGACCAGACAACTTCACCGAACGGATATCTTCGAGGGTAAAGTCGAACAACTTACTGTCGACCCAGTCTACGGCTTTTTCAGGTTTAGTGATGGTTTTGTCAATTAACCAAGTCTGATTGTCGCCGACCAATCGCACATATTGCCCTTTGCCATTTTTAGCATCATCGCCCACCAACAACTGATACTCTTTGTCACCCCCAGTCGAAAGGCTAATCAATACCGCTTTACTTTGTGCATCCGTAAGATCACGCACGCCAAGATGGTGGAATAAGGTTGGTTTACTGGTTTTGGCTTCGACTTTGTGGGCATCTTTAAGCGCATTAATCAGCTTGGCCAATTGCACCGTATCTGCGTGATAACCGCCAAGGTTGTTGATCACCCATTTATCTTGTTGCTTTTCGCTGTCGACCACCAGCTGATTGCCTGCCGACTCGATGCGAATATGATTGAGTTCACTTGCTTTGGCGGCCAACTCGGGTAGCACCAGCGGATTGTCTAAATCCACGGTGCCTTGCTGCGACTGACTAATGGCGATGCCAATGCCGCCGACCACAACGCCAGCCAGCAAGGTCAGTGATAAAGTTTTTTTATCCATGATACACCCCCTTATAAAATAACTTTACGACGGTGACGACGGGCGAAAAACGCCAGCAGCAAAGTCAATAATAATGGCATCAAAACGATGGTGATAAATTTGAGTTTACTGCCCAAAATTTCGATGTCTTTATCCAATTGATGGCGAACCTCACGCAATTCTTTGCGAATACCAATTCTTTGCTGAACAAACGACTCAACCATCTGCTCTTGCTCGGCGTTAAGCACCAACGCACCATCACTGCCCTGTTGGGTTTGCAATTGATTCAACTGGGCTTCGGTCTGCTTTAAACGGTCTTCTAGCGCCTGCTCTTTTTCGCGAAACTTGGTTTCGGCTTCAATCTTCAATGCTTCAACTACATCAAAAGCACGGGCATATTTACCCCGGCCCCTAACACTGATTAAGGTTGAACTGCCACCGAGATTTTCAATGATATTGGTGGCCAAATCGCCATTACCGGCAAAAGGACTCAACACCACAGAACCAAAAAAGTTCTGCTGGCTGACCCAAAACTGATCGGTTAACAAATCGGTGTCGGCAATGATAATCACCTGAATGTCTTGCGACTCTTTGACCATGCTAGCCGCGTCGATACCCTCTGGTGCGGTTTCAAACGCCGAGCTGGCTTTACCAGTGATTCTGGCGGCCAAAGTCAACAATTCACCATCTGATTTAAACGATTTGAGCATCGCCTCAGGGCTGCGAGATTGCATCACATACAACATCGACTCCACTTGCTGTGAATGTTCAGAGCTGCGCAGGATCGCACTAAAAGTGGTGGTTGCCCCTTCTGCCACGCTGAGCACGCCAAAAGACGCACCATTAATGCTTTGCAAATCCGCGGTGATCACATCATCAGGGTTAACATCTCCAGCACCCAAACCAATATAACCAACATGACGGCCAACGTTGCCCGAGGGCATTTGAATCTCTAACCCTTTGGCCGCATCCAGCGCCACTTTGTTAGGGTCAAACTCAACACCCCAGGCTTTAAACAAACGGCTCAAATCAGAGCTGTTGGCCGCGAATTGCTGTTGCTGCCCTTGTTGTCCGGCCTCGGCATGAGGGTCGGCATAAACCACCACTTTGCCGCCTTTAAGCACAAATTGGTCAATAGAGTACAATAATGACTCATTATAATCTTTGGGTCCCACCAGCATTAATACGCTGGTATCTTCAGGAATGGCGCTGGCGGTGGGTTCTACCGACTCCACTTTATAAAGCTGTTCGAGCTGCTGTAAAATGGCCCATGACGGCGTCGCCTGGCCTGTCATCGGGTTTTGCCCGCCTTTCATATCCAGGCTGCTGATCAACGTCACCTTGATGGGATCTGGATTGGTCAGCTGATAAATCATCTTGGCAATATCGTATTCAAGAAACGCTTCTTTTTGCGGATCGAAAAAAGCAATAACCTGACGTTCATCCAAAGCATTAGTGCCGCCTAAACCAAAGTACAAGCTATCGCCCGCCTGATTGATGCTCGGGGCCGACAAACCAAATTCAGCGGCTCGATCCTCGGCCTCAGAGAAAGGTTCGGGGTCGATGATATGCAAGTTGATTTTACCGTCGCTGTATAATTCCATCTCTTCAAGCAAACTTTGCACCCTAGAAGCGTAAGTTCGCACCGAGGTAATGCCCTCAGAGGTTTTATTCGAGAAGAAAAAATACAAGTTGATGGGTTCATCCAGCTGAGTGAGCAGGGTTTTACTGCCCTCGGTAATGGAATATATACTGTTCTCGGTCAAATCTACCCGAGCACGGTCAAACAACACGTTATTAAGCAACACTGCACCGACAAACAAAAAAGCGATGGCCAGCAAACTGACTGAATTAGATACGTTTTTCATGATGACCTCCTATTGGGCTTTTTTCTGTTCGATGATCACCAAGCCGGCATATAACCAGGCAGCAATCAAAATAATGAAATAACCGACATCTTTTAATGCGATCACCCCTTTAGACATGGCTTCAAAATGCGATAAGAAACTCAAACTGGCGATGGTATCGAGCAACACCACTGGCACCCAGCCTTTAAAGACATCAAGCACTAAACCCGTGCCGCTAAGCACAAACAAGAAGCACACCACCACGGCGAGGATAAAAGCCACCACCTGAGATTTCGACAATGCCGACATACAGATGCCAATCGACAAAAATGCCCCTGCCATCAACCAGCTGCCAATATAAGCCGCCAAAATCACCCCGTTATCGGGTGAGCCGAGGTAATTCACCACCAGCCATAGCGGAAAGGTCAATACCAGCGACAATCCCAAAATCATCCATGCGGCGAAAAACTTACCTAACATCGCCTCAAAGGCAGTGATTGGCAGGGTCATCAATAACTCGATGGTGCCGCTTTTGCGCTCTTCTGACCAGGTCCGCATCGCCATCGCGGGCACCAAAAACAGATAAAGCCAAGGGTGAAAGTTAAAAAACGGCATTAAATCTGCCTGCCCTCTTTCATAAAAATTGCCCATGTAAAAGGTGAATACGCCACTCATGATCAGAAAAATGGCAATAAACACATAAGCCACCGGGGTGGAAAAAAACGATGAAAACTCGCGTTTGAAAATTATCTTAATCATGCCCATTAGCTTTGCCCCCTGTTGTTATCTGAGTTATTTGAGATATCTGAGTTATCTGCGACGGTCAGTTCTCTGAAAACATCATCCATACGGCCTTTTTCGGCGTAGATGCCATTAACTTGCCATTGGTTGTTTTGGATGTGACTGAAAACATCATTGAAAATGATTTTATTGTCTTGTGAAAAAACCGTGATTTGCTCACCATTTTGCTCGATGCCGCTGACGCCGTTAAGGCCCGCCAACGAATCAACAGTACCCGGCACGCTGGCAAAATCTACCGTCACCGCATGATGATATTTAGAACGCAACAGCAACGCTTCTGGCGTGCCGTCAAACAATTTTTTGCCCTGAGCAATAATTACCGCCCGGTTACACACCGCCGTCACTTCTTCAAGAATATGAGTAGAGATAATGACAATTTTGTCTTTTGACAGGTTTTGAATCAACCTTCTAACCTGATGCTTTTGATTCGGGTCGAGACCATCGGTCGGTTCATCAAGAATCAACACTTTAGGGTCATGGATAATCGCTTGCGCCAAACCCACCCGGCGTTTAAAGCCTTTTGATAAGTCGTCGATGGGGCGATACAGCACCGATTCAAGTTCGATACTATTGATCACTTGTTGCAGCCGTTGTTTTTTCAGCCCGCCGGACAAACCGCGCACATCGGCAATAAAATCAAGGAACTGGGCGACAGTCATATCGCCATAAGCGGGCGCGCCTTCGGGTAAGTAGCCAATCATGTGTTTGATGGCCTGGGGGTCAGATTCGATGTCATAATCACAGACATTGATACTGCCACTGGAGGCGGCCAAAAAGCCGGTGATCATCTTCATGGTAGTGGATTTTCCGGCGCCATTAGGGCCCAAGAAACCGACTACATCACCGGGTTTCACTGTCAGCGATAAATTATCGACAGCGACAAAATCACCAAATGCTTTACAAAGCTTTTCAATGACGATCATAATGTAAAAATCTCCTTAAAAATCCGGGGGGATTCATTTATCATGCTAAGGGTTAGCAGACTTTTTTGGTTATTATTCAACCGTTTAAACCACAGTGACCAAATCGACAAGCGCTTTGGGTTCAATCAGTCTGGTTAGAGTGCTCTAATATATTCGCATAACGAAACTTTTCAACCGTTAACCGTTAAAAAACTTAAAATATTACAATATCGCCAACATAAGGGTTCTATATGACCAGCGAGACCTACAGCATCGAACCGATTGGCATTTTACACTCGCCGTTTAAAGAAAAATTCGCTATCCCGCGCCAACCTCGATTGGTCCCCGAAGCGATTGGTCGGCTTAAATTGGTGGGGCCATATAATAACGAAGCCTTGGTACGTGAACTGCGGCAATTCAGCCATTTATGGTTATTATTTATGTTTCATCAAAACCTCGATAAAGGCTGGACTCCCACCATTCGTCCACCGCGTTTGGGTGGTAATAAAAAGGTTGGCGTATTGGCCAGTCGCTCAACCTTTCGACCCAATGGTATAGGACTGTCGGCGGTAGAGTTGCTGGATATTATCCACACTAAAAAAGAGGGAGTTGAATTGGTACTGGGTGGTGTCGATTTGCTCGATCAAACCCCGATCATCGACATCAAACCCTACCTACCTTATTCTGACATTATTACTGAGGCCAACGGCGGTTTTGCCACTGAACGGCCAGCACACACCATGACCGTTTCTTTTACCTCAAGTGCCTTGGTTGAGTGCCAACAACATCAACAACGTTACCCCGGCTTACAAACGTTGATTGAAAAACTGCTGATTGAAGACCCTCGGCCTGCTTACAAAAAGGGCAGTGATAAAGCGCAAAGTTATGGGGTGAAACTTTATGATTTAAATGTCACCTGGGAGGTGGTTGGTGAGCATACTGTGGTCACTTCAATCACAGACAGATAAGGCGTTGATGACCACTTAGTGAAAAAAATTGTTAATGTTTTGCGCCATCCGTCCGATAGATAACCATGCAACATGAAACACAACATTAACTTTTTGATTTTAAACGGAGTCGTATTATGTTTAATCTAACCTTAGCAATCTTAATCACTTCCAGCTTATTGCTGTTGTCGTTTTACGCAGTATTGCAAAGAAAGCATCAGCAAGAGCAACGTAAGCGTCAGGCACAATATGCAGACCGCATTAACAACATTAAGTCTGCTTATAAAACCACTTTAGAATTATATTCTGCCCAGCGGGTGATTCGCCCTTCAAGCATCAATCAGTTTTATAACATCATCAATAACTTTTTTGTTGATCAACCAGTTAACGAGCACAATGTTAACAAACTTGAAACTCTGGCCAATGCGATTGCCATCACCATCGCCCGAGAATTCAACTTAACCCGTTCAGATGAAGACATCGAGTGGTTGAAGAAAAAGCTGTTGAATTTCGCCATCAAACTGCCTAACAACGGCAACGGTTATACTGCCAGTTTTTATCATCGTAAATTGAAGATGTTGATTAACGGCTTGAATGCAACCCGTGCGAGCTTTGTGCAAAAACATGCGGCGTAAGAAAGTAAACAAGATTAAATGAGAGCCGAAAGGCTCTTTTTTTTGACCGTTACGGCGCAAACTCCAATTCGATATCGGTGCAACCTTTGTCACAACGCACGCCGTTTGTTTTATCATTGGTTTTATCGTGATGTTTTTTGCCTGGCACCACCAGCTTTAACGGCTGTTGGCAGGTCGGACATAACACCGTTTTGCCCCGCCCGAGGTTTTTGATCAGATTACGCTGGTCATGAAAGGATTTGGCGCTGGATTTATTAATCGCTGAGAAGTCTAATTTGGCCATTATCCAGGCCCTGGTTGATAAGACGCAATGGCCTCTTCTTCGTTATCGTACAAATCAAAGAGATCAAGGATTTGGGTGATTTTAAATATTTGATGCATCTTAGGACTTAACCCACACAATGAAATTCGGCCATCAATATTACTGATACTGGTATTGGCCCTAAATAGCTCGCCCACCGCAGCGGTATCCATGGTGCTAACCTGGCCAAAATTAAGCACAATATGACGTTCATGGGCTTCTAGGCTGTGAACAATCGCACTGCGCAATTGACTGACACCATCAGCGAGGGTTATTTTTCCAAATAACGTCAGTATCCTAACGCTCTGACCATGAGGTTGCGTGTTTGGAACCAGCTTTGATTCCAATTTCATTGTTATTCTAATCCTATGATTTGACTGATGCTGTGCTGCTGGCCTGCTTCAATGGTGACCACATTTTTCAGCGCATTACCGGTCTCAACACAAATAAACTGCTGATAACCATCATCATTCACATCTGGCATACTGAGGGCTTTATCAATCCAAGGGTTCCAGACGATGGTGCTGTCACTGCCCGATTTGCCAATGCGGATGGTACGTTGGTTGTTATCATCATTTAACAAGCAGCTATCTTGAGTATCAAAATACACCCGGTCAACTTCTTGGTCGACAGTAATATCATCCGCTTGAGTGACAATTTGGCGATCAGCCATGGCATCAAAATAACTCACCCCATCTAATCCGTTAAGGCTGGTTTGATTGATATCACCAATGGCAAAGTAGCTGTGTAACGCTTCGCTAATTTGAATATCAAAATCATTACGGTTATTGGTGGTTAACGTCACCGTGAGTTGTTGTGCCACCCGTACTTTATACTGCAAATCAAACTTAAATGGCCACAACGCCCTTGTTGCCTCGTTATCGCTAAGGCCAAACACCAGTTCGGTGGCACCATCAACCGTGTTATCAATGCTGACCACTTGCCACTGCACCAAACGAGCAAAACCATGAGGGCCTTTGCTGGCATCGCTATAATGCGGACCAAACCACGGCCAGCAGACAGGTATACCGCCGCGAATCGATTTGCCAGCTTTAAACATCACATCTTTACTCACCCAAAATACATCCTCTTGCCCTTGGGGCACAAACGATGTCACATTGGCACCATGAAGGTAAATCTCACAAGTGGCCAACGTATTGCTGATCACCGCTTTTATGAATCCTTGCTCACCTTCGACAAACTGCACTTGTGGTGATGAAAACTGCTGATTTAATTGAGATAACATAGAGATAATTTCGCCGTTAATTGGGTTAGATTAAAAATGCTGACATACGCTATTGCAGGCATTGTAGACAAAAGGCGGGCATAATTGAAGTGAAATTATTGCAGGCTGTCGCCTAGGTATTGGCCCAAGTCTTGAAATGTCGAACCACGCCATACAACGGCCTATTTCACCGCCGCTTTGGGCACCACTTTTTCCTCAATGCTAGCAACAACAGGCAACACCTTGCGCATATAAGACACACTCTCAACGGGCACCACCATCGGCTGGGCTTTTTTAACATCATACAAATAAACAAAACGGCTGGAACTGCCTAGCAGGGCGAGCGAACGGGGTGTGGGCTGATCGGCGATACGGACGATATATTCATCGATAATGCCTGACTTTACCTCTTTGGCATTGTCTGAGGCCAAACTGCTAACCCAGACGTCGGTGGTAAATACTAAAGCGAAAATAAGCACCAGCGGATCGGCATACTTGTTGGTGAGTTTGGTGCGGATATACCAGCCTCTAGCACGCAATTTTTTTCGCAAAAACAAGTCAATGCGAAAAAGCGCCGCGATAACCACCACCAGACCAATAAAAATCATCAGTGAGCGGGGTTCAAGTACGGCGGCCAGTAAAAAATCGCTAAGATCAGCAAACTTAATAATATTGATACCAAATTCACGGTAGAAATAACTGTAATACACCACGCCGATGACGGTGATGATAAAATAGCAAAAGGTGAACAGCAGGGTTGGGTGTTCACGGAAGACGGTTTTTGCTGCCCTGCTGGCTGTGCTGCTGAAGGTGTC
>JBLGCB010000283.1:0-8905 GCA_047617105.1 Phenylobacterium sp.
AGAACAGGCGCAATAGCCGTAAGGACTGAGAGAACGATTTTCAAGGACAGAACAGGCGCAATAGCCGCAAGGAACGGATAAACCTATACAAGGACTGAATCAGCAATATACCCACCAATATTTCGACTTTTCTGATCAAATTCAACCCCCAACAAAACGATTGGCTTATGGCCACCGAGATATTTCTGTGTCTATTCTTTAGTGCCATTGCGTTACCGTGGACAGTCACTTTTACTAAAAGCCCATTACCAATCTTTTTTGTTGGCCAGAAAAAAGTCGATAAAAGCCCGCACCTTCGGCTGCTCTAGCTTAACCTGCTGATAATAAAGGTAGAGTTCAGCACAATTGTGCCAGTATTGCTCTAATACTGGCACCAATTCACCGTTAGCCAAATACGCTTTAATATCATGATTGTCCTCCAGCGCATTGATTAACCCCAACCCCTGCACCGCCAGTTTCGATTGCCCGGCAACGGTTTTAATCGGTGCTTCGAGTATCATACATTCCATCTCTTGTTGGCTGCTATTGGCTTTGGTGTTCACCGCCAACGCATTGGCAGGTTGCGCTTTGGGATGACTAATGATGCGGTGATTTTGCAGTTCGTCCGGTGTTTGAGGGGGGCCAAATGTGTTGAGATAACTGGGTGCCGCAAAAATGCCTAATCTTCCTTTGCACAGTGATCGGCGCTTTAGGCCCGGGTGGTTTATGCCCAAATAATCGGACACCCCCCAATAAATATCATAGGCGTCATGATTGATATCAATCAGGCTTTCCTTCACTTCAAAAACGAGTTTAATATCTGGATATTGGCGATTAAATGGCGCCAACCACGGGAAAATTGTTTCATCGTAAGTTTGTGCATCTTGCGCCAGCACCTTTAAGGTGCCAACAAACTCTCCTCGTCGCGCCTCAAGCCAATGGGCCAATGAATCGTGTTGATCGAGTATTTTCTGCGCTCGAAGCAAAAATTCTTCACCAAACTCGGTTAAGCTAATTTTGCGGGTACTGCGTTCAAATAACGGCTCTTGCAGCCGATTTTCAAGTTGTGTGACCTGTTTGCTCATTGCCATGGGGGTTTGCCGTTGGGCTTTGGCGGCAAGGGTAAAACTGCTGTGTTTGGCCACCAGCACAAAGGCCAGCAAGGTTTCTGTTTTAAAAATAATGATTGGCTTGGTAAACTATTAGTTTATCAACTGTAAACTAATATACTATTTTTTATAGTCTCTTTGCGCTTACACTGGTTTTAATTGATGAAAACGCAAAAGAGGAATTAATATGATCACTCTAAATTATATATTATGGGGTTATTTTATCGTTTATCCGATATACATCTATCTGACCCACGAGCAAGAAAAACAAAGCGTGATTGCACAACCAGAAAAGCTTATCGGGGTGTATCGAGTGACTATGTTTCATCTGTGGTGGCCGACATTGATTTTGCTGGTGCTGGTTTACCATGGTCAGATTGCAATGAGCGAGATTGGCCTGCAATGGCAGTGGGATTTGGCCAATCAAATCGGCGTCGCCGGGCTGGTATTGCTGGTGGGTTATTTATTGCTGTCACTGAAACAACTGGCTGAAAATAGTGAGGAGCATCAAAAAGTACGCGATCAAATGGCTTGTGTTCGCTGGTTGATGCCAACCACAATCAAAGAATCTCGCTATTTTATCTGGGGTGTGTCGCTTACGGCTGGCATCTGTGAAGAACTGTTATTTCGCGGATACCTGATGCAACAATTAGCGCCGTATATGCCGATGTATGCTGTGGTTATTGTGTCGAGTCTTGCTTTTGGTTTGCCGCATATTTACCAGGGACCAATGCATGTGGTCAGAACGACCATCATAGGCTTGGTGATGGCGTTGATTTATTTGGCCACAGATTCACTGGTTATTGTGATGATTTTACATGCGCTGTTGGATATGTATGGCGGTGTGGTTGCTTATATGGTACTTTCAAAACAATCTGACCCCAATCACTTGATATCTGGTAACAAAGGGATATAGTTCACGCCATAACCCCCCATAAAGCAGTTAAAAAGGCGTGCAGTGTTCAGTCAAAAATACCAACAACGGCTCGGGTCCGGGTCGTTTATTATCTTGTTGAGCCTGTTGTTGCTGATCATGTTGCTGCTCAGTACATCGGTGAAAGCGCAACAGGTCGATTTTGTCGCTTACCAAGTGCATTTGACACCTGATTTGGCTGATCAATGCATTAAAGGCAGGGTCGATATTCAATTTGAGGTAAGCCAACCGGGACTAACCGAGATATCACTGGCGGCGATTAACAAAACCATCTATTCGGTCAAAGGGG
The DNA here is from genome assembly GCA_047617105.1 of Phenylobacterium sp. GTDB lineage: Bacteria > Pseudomonadota > Gammaproteobacteria > Enterobacterales > Alteromonadaceae > JABSOG01. Next base: position 2,312 of record JBLGCB010000283.1, read on the forward strand.
TGAATGTGGCCAGCCACCGTATAGCAGATGATCAACTACTGGTGCAATTTGACGACAAGGTGTTACAGCCGGGTCAACGCTATACCTTGTCGGTTGACTACCTCGCGACGCCTAAAAAAGGAGTGAAGTTTTATCCTGACCACCTATTCACCCTTTACCATACTGAACAATGGCTGGTATCCCATGAGGATATCGGCGACCGTGCGCAAATTGAAATGTGGTTAACCTTACCTCGAGCCATGAAAGCGGTCGCCAATGGCATCTTGAGTGAAGTGACAGTTAAAGGTGAGTTTGCGGTCCATCACTGGAATGAAACTCGCCAACGTCCGGCATTTACCTTTGGTTTTGCGGCGGGTTATTTCAACGAAAAAACGTTTTCTCATCAGGGCATCGACTTTCGCTATTTATACCGCAGTTCAAGCGCCGTTGAAATTGATCTGATGTTTGCCGATGTCAGTTCAATTTACGATTATTTCAGCCAAATTAGTGGACAACCGCTGGCGCAAAAAAATTATACCTATGTGGTCACTGAAGGCCGTTCGATGCAAGAAGCCAGTGGTTTTAGCTTGATTGGTCGCAAATATGCCCGTCATGTACTGGATGAACCTAGAGAAAGTTGGCTGATCAGCCATGAACTGGCTCATGAATGGTGGGGTAATGCGGTTTCGGCCCATAGTTGGTCTGACTTTTGGCTCAATGAAGGCTTAGTGCAATTTTTGGTGGCGGCTTTTAAGGCCAAACAGCATGGTCAGGATGAGTATGATCGTGAAATGGTTTTGTTTAAAGAATCTATTGGCCGTAAGCTGAAAAAAACCGCTGAACTGAATCCGGTGTCACCGCAAAAAACGCTAACCTTTGCCGATTTTAAGCAAAACTACCGTGGCGTGGCTTATAGCAAAGGGGCCTTTATTTTTCATATGCTTAAAGTTGAGTTGGGTGAGTCCTTATTTTGGCAGGGTTTGCAACGTTATACTCAGTCAAACTGGGAATCCACCGTGACCACTCAACAGTTACAACAAGCGTTTGAGTCGGTGGCTGGGCGTTCGTTACAGCACTTTTTCGACACTTGGGTTTATCAGCCACAAAGTTTGAAATTGACGGCAACCGTTGATTATCAGCCGGGACTGTTGAGCATTGATTTTGGTCAGGCTCAAGCAAAACCCCTAAACCTTCATTGGTGGCTGGCGGTGGATGACGGTGAGCAAACCTTGATTAAAAAAGTGACCCTCAATGGCCGGACCGGGCGGTTTGAGCTGGCGCTGAAAAACCCACCCAAAGGGTTGTGGCTCGACCATTACCAATACCTGCCTGTGATGATTGAAACCCAAGGCATGGAGCCTTACTTAGAGCATAACCTGTTTAGTCGCGAATCAGCTTTAAGCCGTTACTGGGGGCTGAAGGGCTTGATTGTCAGTGATTATTGCCAAACTGAACCACAAAAGATTCAGCAAGTGTTTGCCCGACTGAAAAAGACCGATAACAATCGCATCGTGGCCCAAGCCATGAACTGGTGGGCGCAACGTTGTCCGCTGGATTAATGCCATGAATATAAGAGGGGTTAAAAACGTAATATGATCACCAATAAAATCGGCCTCGGCGGCGGTTGTCACTGGTGCACCGAAGGCATATTTCAGTCGCTAAAAGGTGTGTTAAGTGTTCAACAAGGTTGGATTGCCTCATCACAGCAACATAGCGAGTTTTCAGAAGCGATTATCGTTGAATATGATGCCGGGCAGATCCCACTGGCGGTACTGATTGAAATTCATCTTCACACCCATTCAAGCACTTCGTCTCACAGTATGCGTAACAAGTATCGTTCGGCAGTTTATCACTATGATGAGAAGACGGCGACACAAGTCAGTGGTATTTTAACCACATTACAAGCTGACTTTGAACGGCAAATTATCACCCAGTGTTTGCCTTTACTTGAGTTTAAGATCAACGATGAACACTACCTCAATTATTTTTACAACAAACCCCAGCAGCCATTTTGTAAAACCTATATTCATCCCAAATTGGCAAAACTTAAACAGCAATATGGTGAATATTTGAATGCCGATAAAATTAAAGGGGTATTTGTATAAAACAAAAGATATAAAAGACATGGGACATTCACTTTGTCTGTTCATTCATTTAACAACAATTCTGCCATATTATCCAATTTAGCCTTAATCGCCTCCCAACCGGGCAGTTGGCGGTCGAGTAACTGATAAAACTTATCGCTGTGGTTATGCTCAACCAAATGGCAAAGTTCATGAATAATCACATACTGGATGCACTGGGCAGGGGCTTTGATCAAATGGCTGTTTAAAGACAGCACGCCCGAGGGCGAACAACTGCCCCATTGTTTTTGCATGGGTTGGATGGTGAATTCAGGGACTTCATCAAGCCAACTGATACTGGCCGTTAAGGTTTTTAGCTGCTTTTTAAACACCTGTTCGGCGCGTTGGCGATACCATATAGTGAGCAAGGTTTTGATGTGTTTTGCCGCCGGGTTTTTGCTGTATACCTGAACCCGGCCTCTAAGAAATTTCACTTTCTCGGCTTTTTCATGGTCGGGCAGGGCACTGACGGGTAATACTTTAAGCATATGGCGGCGACCTAGGTAAAAACAATTTTGGCCGCTGACATATTCTCTGGGCAATACATGGGTTTGTTGTTGGTCGATGGTTGTTAGATGCTCTAAAATCCAACCTGCGCGTTTTCTGACGGCGGCTTTAATGTCAACTCTGGCAGTGCCTTCTATGGCATCAACCTGCACAGTACCGTCAGGATTAATGTGGATTTTAACCTTTGGGTTGCCCGGTAAATTGCTGACATAACATACCTGATAGGCCAGCTTGTGTTCGCCATAAGTCAGATGATAGATATCTGTCGCTGGTGAGTTTACAGTGGCGGCCGTCACTATCTTATTTTCCTTTTGGCATTCTTTTTATTAATGCCCTCTCGGGTCATATTCAGCACTTTTTCAATAATTTGATAGGCTTTGTCTGTGCCTGAATCTTTGAAATAATGAGGCAACAATGCATGGCTTATCGCCGCTTCAATGTCTTGAGGATTAAGTGAGTTTTCAATGACCGCTTTATTGACAATCGTCTCAATAAAAAAGGCTTCATCCACCCACTTTTGTGTTTCCTGACGGTCTGCTTGGGCAAAGTGATCATCGCCGAATACCAGCTTAAATACGCCATAATAAGCCTGAGCATGAAGTGATTTCAGCAACTCATCGGGCATATCACTGATTTCACGCTTATTAACCTTTTGTTCAAGTTGATTAAATAACGCATATTGTTCGTAGGGATGATCAAACAATGCCTCGGCTTCTGCTATGGCTTGTTTAAGCAGTTCAGACAATACTTTTTGCGCATAAGGATCATCGGCCAGTTCTTGCTCGATGGTGTGTGTTATACGGGTTCGAATGGTATCGGTTTCATTACGGATTTTCACTGGTGAGTCTGTTTTTACAATCTTTTGGCCCAGCTTATTCACCACATAAACGCCGTCGGGTTCTTTGATTTGATTACCCACCACTTGTTTATCTACCAGCTTGCGGATTTGCTGTTCATAAGCCGAATAATCCACCACTTCTAGCGATCTTTGTCGTACTACCTGGCGCACTTCAGTGAAGAAACGCAAATCGGCTTTGTATTGTTCAATTTTATCTTCATCAAACGATTCATCGGCGTAAAACGCACTGGAGGCCAGTGCTGTTTTTAAACACATGCCAAAGGCGGTTAAATATTGATAGAATTTTTCACGGGCATGTTGATTGATATCATGCTCATCGCCGTCTTCATCTGGTCCTAATTTGGTTGCTAGTCGTTGATAGTATTGCTCGCGATCATGTGTATTAATTACATACGAGAATAATCCGTGCAATTGAGCGTTGAGCATGGGCAAACGTTTGTATTCGGTATTGATATTGGCATATAACTTTTGGATATCATCTGGGTCATAACCTTCATCGGCCAAGGCTTTGTAGTCTCTTATGGCGGTGTCCAGCGCCGATAAAATACCGCGGTAATCGATTAACAAACCAAATTCTTTTTGCTCATGCAAGCGGTTAACCCGGGCGATGGCCTGAATCAGGTTGTGTTGTTGTAGTGGTTTATCGATGTATAACACGGTATTTTTAGGCTCATCAAAGCCAGTTAATAACTTGTCGACCACGATCAGAATATCTGGTGCGCCGTCTTCGGCAAAACTGTCGATGAGTTGTTTTTCGTATTCTTTGGCGTTGATGGTGACGTTGTTTTTCCACCATTGCTGAATTTGCGGCAGATCATTTTCGTTGGTGGTCGAATTACCTTCAAGGGTGTCTGGCGGTGACATCACAATAGCACTGGTGACTTTTCCAGTGGCTTCTAATGCTTGTTGGTAGCGAATGGCTGATAATTTGCTATCACAAGCCAGTTGCGCTTTTAAACCTAGGTTCTGAGATTTGAAGTTCTCGTCAAAGTGAATGGCGATGTCCCATGCGATGAGTTCTATGCGGTTGCAGGCGGTGTAAATCTCGCCTTTGCGGCCGTATTTGCGTTTTAAGTCGGTTTTTTGCTGTGAATTGAGTCCGGCGGTAATTTTGTCGAACCAACTGTCAATGGCTTTGGCGTTAATGTCTAACTCGGGTTGGCGTTCTTCATATAACAGTGGGGTGACGGTGCCGTCTTCTACCGCGCGTGCCATGGTATAGGCATGAATGATTGGGCCAAATTTATTGCGGGTTTTATCTTTTTCGAGTAAAGGAGTGCCGGTAAAAGCAATAAACGATGCTTTGGGCAAAACCTGCCTCATGCGCTCATGGTTTTCACCTTCTTGAGAGCGATGTCCTTCATCGACCAAGACGATGATATTGTCAGACGGGTTGTAACATTCAGCCAGTTTGGCGGCGGTATTAAACTTGTTGATGATGGTAAACAAAATGCGTTCATTGCCTTGCGGACCAATACGTTTGGCCAGTTGTCTGCCAGAGGAGACTTTGGCTAGGCTGTCGCCTTTCTTTTTACCCGCGATATCAGTGCCAAAAGCACCACTGGTTAAAAAGGTTTTTGCCAGTTGCTTTTCTAAGTCTGTACGGTCAGTCACCACCAAGATGCGGCAGTCTTTGAGTTGTGGGTGAAGCAATAAAACCTGACACAAAAACACCATGGTAAAAGACTTGCCTGAGCCGGTGGTATGCCACAATACCCCGCCTTCGCGGCCACCATTGGGCTGGCGTTGGCAGAGGCGTTTAATGAGTGCCTGAATAGCAAAAAACTGAGGGTAGCGGGCGATCACCTTGCCAACTTTTTGGTCGAATAGCAGATAAAAGTGAACCAATTCAATAAAACGTGATTTATCCAGCAAACTGATTAATAGTCGGTCTTGAGCGTTAGGTAACTCGGGTTTTGCCCATACATCGGCAAAGTACGCTTGAGCCTCTGGATGACGGCGGTCAAATAAATCATGTTGAGTTTGGCTTGAGAGTGGTTTGTTTTTAATGGCGCTGAAATGTTGTTCGCCGAAGTCTTCTTCTTGCCAGGTGGTCCAGAATTTTTTCTCGGTGCCGGTGGTGGCATAACGAGCTTCGATATTGCTGATGGCCATTAATAGTTGCGAATAGGCAAAGAGTTGCGGAATTTCATCGGATCTTTGGTTACGGATATTCTGCTCAATGCCTTTAATGACCTGAGGGTCTTTGGGATTGTTACTGCCTGGTTTTTTGGCTTCAATCACCACTAAAGGTAGGCCGTTAACAAAACAGACAATATCCGGTTGACGGCTTTTTTTACTGCTGTGGCTGCTGTTGGGTTTGGCCACTGGAAACTCTTCGGTGACATGAAACTGGTTTTTATCGGAGTCTTGGGTATCCCAATGGATAATGGGCACGGTGACATTGTGTTTTTTACCATTGATAAATTCGCTGACCGTAATACCTAGGGTAAGGTCTTTATAAATTCGTCGGTTGGCGGTTGATAGCCCCTCATTTATGCCAGGTGTGGCGAGTTTTTTGATGATTTCGTTAATGCTGTCATCAGTCAGCGGATACCGTTTGTTTTTGTATGCAAAGCGATGGGCTGCTAATACTTGTTGTAATACCGGGCGAAGCACCACTTCACGGCTATTGCCACGTAAATTAAGGCATTGTTCAGGAGAGAGATATTGCCAGCCAAGATTGGCGATAACCTTAAGTGCGGGGATTTTGCTGCTGAATTCTTCCTTTGTTTTTGGGACCTTTGTCTTTGGGACAGGGTTGGTCATTTTTACATCCTTTGGGTTATTTTGTTTAGATTATTGTTATATTCAATGGTCTGGTGCCATTATAAGTGCGACCTATCTTAGAGGGTTATTGGTTATCAAGCAAGGGGGCATCGTTGATACCCACCACTGTTAGGGTGATACTTTACTTTTTAATTTTGACTCTTCTTTTGCCGGTTAATAATTGTTGCATCAGGGCTTTTTTCTCTTGTTTTAGGTAGGAGAGTTTTTGGGTTAAGATTTCTATTTCTCGATCTGCTGTTGAGAGGACTGTGGCTATTTTTTGTTGTTCATTTAAGGAAGGGATATCGAGCTCTAATTGTTCAATATCTTTTGGGTATACGTGCGGTTGTGCTCCAC
>JBLGCB010000284.1:0-8871 GCA_047617105.1 Phenylobacterium sp.
AATGTACAATCTAGGGCAATAATAAAACAACATTATCCCCCCACTTCTACAAGCAAAGAAACTTGGGCTTTGTCACTCAATCCATTCTTATTTTTAAGCCAAAAACCTATTACCGATATAATACAGGTTCAATATGTCAGCCCTTCTTTGTATCAAAACGTACCACCTTTGACCCGATTTTTGGCCGTTGACTTTTACCATCGATATGTTTATTCTATCTCAGGCCCCTATAAAACGATTTTTTAAGGGACTGAACAAAACCGCTTTAGTGTCTGCTTTTGTGGATTCATTTAGCACTCTTAAATGGGTAATGTGTAATTTCATGGATGTCGATATTCGTTAAAAATATCCCTCAACTGTGTAAAACACTTCCCTGAGAGGCTATTAATAATGACGAAACTGAAAACAAACACAAAGCATCATCAATAAACTCATGAGAGAATACAAATGAAAAAAACACCAGCATCAATTTCAACGACATCAGCGCCAACATTAAAATTCTATACTTCATTAGAATCAAGTCAGACCAAGTCATCATTATCTGTCGGTATGGCTGGTCGATGTACTTCAACGACAACGTCATCGTCAGTGGCCTGTTATTCACCAAAATAACCACTAAACCTAATGCCAGTCCTCTTTGAGGACTGACTTCAAAACAGTTTAACCGTACCATATAATTGAAATAAACATGGTTGACGCCATGTGCTACAAACATTAGAGGATATTAATACAATGGAATATTTTTTACACCCATCCGTCAACATCACCATTATATCGGCGGTGAAAATTCAAATTTCCTCTATACAAAATAGCATAACGGTAGAAGACCAGAATACGCATATTGACACCCTAACCCGTTTGCTAAGGGACGGACTCAACTTCCCCGAAGCTTTGGAAGCACTGGAATCGGTCGCAACATTAATGCAAATTTTTGAATTTCTGAAAGATAATGCTTTTTTAACCACTGAGAAATGGCAATCAGGTGATGCCATGCCAGAAGATTTAAAGTTGTTGGTGACAGAGTATGATTATGCCGGTAAATCATCTGGACTAGATCCTGAGCTGGAGGTTTCGTCTGTAAACCTGATGGGGTCAGGTGAGTTATTTAACCGTGTTCGACACGAATTGACCGCATTGAAGTTTAATGTCAATTGTAATCCGCTGCCTGATGCTTTGTTAAAAGGTATGATTGTGTGTTGCTATGATCAACCGAATTTGAATTTCTTTGAAGAAATCAATCTGCTATCAATGCAAAAAGCGTTACCAGCAATCTACGCCAATCTGGACGGACACAGAGCATTAATTGGCCCACTGGTTGTCCCAGAACAAACCAGTTGTTATAGCTGTTATACTCATCGGCTTGCACCAAACCTTCGCTTTGTTGAAGAGGCCGCAGCCAACCAGAGACACAAAGGCAATCTCGCCTCCAGCCAAACATTACCATCCCTTTATGCTTTAGAAGCCAGCTTCCATGTTATTTCTCAAATACTTAAATTCTATAACGATGCATCGCATTTATGCCTATTAAACGAAATGCTCGATATCGACTTGATCGATTACGAGCTTAACATACGTCCTGTTATGCGAGTACCACGTTGTCCTAAGTGCTATTCAACAGAGTTTAACGCCCCAAGACCTGCAATTCGAAACTTAATATAAGGGACTGAGTCGATGAATACGATGAATAGCAACACACTACCAGCGCACTTACTGTCAGTATTGGATCGGCTGGTTGATGAGAATACCGGTATAATTACCCAATGGATGGAAGTCTCGTTACAGCAATGTGAGTATGGATTATTTATTTATGCAGCCGAAAGTGCTGACGTCAATTACGCCAAAGAATTACAGTACGGTACGACCAAAAGCAATATTTTGTCTTCCGGCTCAAGCTTTAGTCAGGAAGAAGCCATCTGGGCCGTTGTTGGTGAGGCTTGTGAACGTTACACCGCACATCTTTACTCGATGGAGCATACGCTCTACGCAAGCCAAGATGAGCTGACGGAAACCGCCGTGCCACTGGCAGATTTTGTCACTTTCTCAGCTGAACAATATGCGTGTGACGATTTTCTCTATCACGCCCCCAACGGCGAACAGGCTATTCATTGGGTCGCAGGTCAAAGTTTGACTGATGGCCGTAAAGTGCATGTGCCAGCGCAACTGGTTTGGCTGGGGTTTCCTTGTAAAACCACTGAGGAAATCATGTTTCCACAGGTCAGCACCGGATTGGCCGCAGGTGCTGATCACCATCATGCCATCAGTGGTGGGTTACGTGAAGTCATTGAACGGGATGCTTTTAGTTGCCACTGGTTATTAAAACACACCCCAAAACGGGTTAAATTGGCCGATGTACTGTCAGTCAATCCGCAGTTGGCCAAATTGGTTGAACGGACCAATCTCGATATCAACCTGTTATGGATGACCACCGATATTGATGTGCCCTGCATCATGTGCATTTTACAGCCCATCAATTTATCGGGTGTTGCCATTGGCATGGCATGTCATCTGGATCCCTTCTTAGCGGCTGAAAAGGCAATACTGGAAGCTTACAATACCTTTAACTGGATATTGGAAATGAAAAGGCGTCGACTGTCACCGGTGCAAAGAAATGACGTTTGTGATTTTGAAGATCATGTTCGATATTACCTTAAAAACGAAAACCGTGAGACCATGGATTTCCTCCTTAAGGGGGATTATCTCGATAGTCAAACCCTCAGCAGTTATCGATTTGAAGACCACAACCATAAAACCCATATTGCTGAAATATTACGACGAGTCAATCAATTAGATTATTCGGCTTATGTGGTGGATATTACCCAACCAGATTTTGAACAACTGAGCATCTTTACGGTTAAGGTACTCATTCCAGGATTACAGCCGCTTCATGTGGGGATCGGCACAGAGTCTCATGATAACAAAAGACTCAAGATCATCGCAGACAAATGGTCGATTCAATATCCCGAAATGCTAAATCCAGAACCCCACCCGTTTCCTTAACCTGAGAAGAATGTGATATGTCTAATTTAAAACGCAAAAATAAAACATTAAGTTCAGAAGAACGTTGGGACGACTCACAAGCCGCCTTGTTTCATGAATTCACCAAATTTACCCCGGCAGATATTAATAAAAAATCGCCCAGAATTGCGGAATATCTGGTTAATCCTCGTTATGTGCTTGAGACCGCCAGAAATTATAAAACGTATTCAACGGCCAACAAAATTGCTCTGGCGCCGCCTGAAGCCAAATCATTGGATTTTGCCAACTTGTTGCAAAACAGACAAAGTCACCGCCATTTTTCTGGTGAATCGATTGAATTTCAAGCGTTATCCAATCTGTTAAGTTGGTCTGCGAGCGTGACCAGAATCGCTGAACTGCCTGGTTTTCCTGATGAGAATATTGGCCTGCGCCCGTATCCTTCTGGTGGTGGATTATATCCCAGCGAAATTTATGTGGTTGCTATTAATGTCAATGAGCTTGAACCAGGTGTGTATCATTATAGCAGCAGAAATAATGAACTTGAGTTGGTGCATAATACGCTTGACACCAGCGAACTCAAAAACATATTTATGGCCGATAATTTTATTGATAGTATTGGCTGTATTATTGTCATCACCTCAATGTTTGAACGTGCCACCACCAAATATGGTGATAGGGGTTACCGGATCGCTTTGCTTGAAGCGGGACATCTGGCCCAAAACCTATTGCTTAGTGCAGCCGCGCAACAATTAGACAGCCTCGCCTGGGGAGGCTTTTATGATAACAAGGTGGCCGAATTATTAAACGTCAATGTGATTGACGAACCCCCTGTACATACCACCTTTATCGGCAGAAAAAAGGACATTTAGATGACACTATCAGACCGTTTAGAAAATCTTAATCGCCAGCTCAGTCAAGACCCGTACCAAATAAGCTTGCTATTTGACAAGGTGCTGACCAACGTTGCTTTGGGCAATAAAGATGCCGCTAAAGCAGCATTAGCCACCTTGCATAGATTGCCAAACATTGAAGCGCAATTGTCCACTTTAGACGCCATATTTGACGGCTCAAAACGGCTTATTGCGACCAATCATTACTGGTTTATCACACCAGCAGAATGTGACGAAAACAGCGCCCAACAAGTCATTCAATGTGGCCATCAGCATTACGACTACCTTTCATCAGTATGCCAGAATCATAATAAGCCACTGCTCATCATAGAACTGGTGCCTTTACCTTATTCCTGGCTTGATCATAGCATCGACAATCTGGCCATCATTAAATTAAGTGGTTTAGAAAGTACATTGTCACAACACTCCGCTGCCCTAGCACATGAGCTGAGCCATGTTTTCTGGCCTTGTAAAAACAGAGTATTATCAGAGGGCATCGCGCTTTACTTCGAAAATAGCCGGGTACCGCTGGATGCCTTTATCCCTTCAGTCGACGCTGCCAAGGATTTTGTGGATAATTACCAAGGAACCATGCCTTCTTTGGCGGGTTTACTTTCCAATATATTCAAAGATGATGTTTTTTTTGAACACAGAACCCAAAATAGCCAAGAACAAAAATTGATGTACTACTTGTCATTTCTCATCATCGGTGCTTTTGTTGAACATCAAGACGTCGCGACACTATCCGAACTGATTGACAAAATAAACACCAGCGAAGACAAAGAAGCGCTGGTGGTGTTTCAGCACTTTTTTAATACTACGGATTTGACTTTAACACAGCTACTCAATTTAAAGACGACAACACCAGCACAGACGATTGACATACACCTAATAGAGGACGAACTTCGTGCTGACAGAGCTGCTTATCAATGCAACGCCTATCACCGTTACTACAACAAACTTAAAGCCAAAGTCGCACAAAGCCATTGCTCAACCTCAAAAATATTGCTGGCTAGGGTGTTATTGGTGATGTTTGCCTATACAATCATTAATCGTGAGGAAATTGAGCTTGTCGCTTTATATGAATTGGAAGAAATAGCGGCTCAATTGCTGACACAAGGATTGGACATCGAAAGCGCTTATTTTACCGCTCGGGTTGATGCCATCAAATTGATGAGTAGTGAAAGTGGCATTGAAAAAGCGATATTTTGCAACCGCGCCCGGAGTTCTTTCGACGTCGCGACGCAACAAGAGGGGCTGATACATGCTGAGGTATGTATAGATTTTGCCGTATTTGAGTTGTATGTTCCACAGGAACACGGTCGGAATGTTGGCCGGGCGACGCAACTGCTGCAAACCGCCGCACTCGACCAACGATACACCTCAGAAATTCAGCAGATAAAACAGCATTTCAACATCTAAATAAGGTGATTTATGGGACTTAACATTACCAAATTAACGTCAGCCGACAGAAAGGGTTTTCAGCTGAACATCGAAGATCTCGACATCAAACCCGGTGAAGCGGTCTCGTTGATTGGTGCTAATGGCAGTGGTAAAACCACTTTGCTTGAGAGCATTTTAGGATTAACCAACACGGCTGAACGCCAATTAACCTTGGCAGGTTTTGCGGTTGATGTGTTTGATAGTCACCCCAATTGTAAAAAAAATATTGGCGTACAACTGCAAAATTCTCAGTTTAATCAAGCGATGACGGTATCTGAATTGGTTCAGATGCATCATCTGTTATTTGAAAAGCAATCGTTAGACATTTATAACGCACTTAAAATCGATGAGCTTCGCAAAACCCGCTATTCAAGGTTATCTCGTGGACAAAGACAACGTATTGATATTTACCTAGCGTTGGCCCATGAGCCTGATTTTATTTTTTTGGATGAACCCGGCACAGGCCTTGATGCTCAAATGCATAAATCGTTAGTGGCATTGTTACTGTCGATGAAAAGTAAAGGGGCGACCATCCTTATGGCTTCCCACACCGCCTCTGAGATCAGCATTTGTGAAAAAATTCTTTGGCTAGCCGCTGGTACGGTTAAGGCTTTTGCGCCTTGTCAGAGTGTGATTAACAAAGTACTTGGCAAATACAAACTACAATTGATTTGCCATGAAAACCATCTGTTTGATGAAGTGTTGACATTAATACGTGCTTGTACAGGAATCAAAGCGGTTGATAAACATCAAGATAACCTGTCGGGTTCAATCTATTTGGAGTCAAACGTACTTGACCGAGTGATTGCAAAATTCGGTGTTGAACAATTCGCAAAAATCAGTTTATCTGAATGTGAGATAAATGATTTAATCGCCTTTCAGTCAATGGAGGATAACCACATTGTTTAAAAAACTGTTGCTATTAACCTGGTTGGAACTAAAAGTCTATCTGCGAGATCCTGCGGCTATCTTCTGGACTTTTTTCTTTCCGTTTTTATTGTTAGTGATTTTTATGGCTGTCAATTCAGAGGATGAAGAAACCTTTGTCAGTACCAAAGTGATCATTGTTGAAGGCAGTGATGACAAACTGAGTCGTCAATATATTCACGATATAGAAACCGTCTTTAAATACATTTCACTGCCAATCAAATCAGAGCGAGTGAAAGGACCATGGATTACAGACAAACTCAGTAATGATCAGTTGGTGATTCAACTCCCTGAGCATTTTGAAAGAGATTTTAAAGCAGCGCAAGGTGCCAACATCGTTATTGCTCATGCAGTCAAACCCAATGACTCAACCTCAGCAGTGCTCTCTGTTATCGAGAGTTTGAACGACAAATTCAATATTAAACACAATGGATGGAAACTCACCTCTCGCATCGAGTTTGCACCTGCTGCAACCACTTCTGATGCTCAGACACTTACCGTAGCGCAATACTTAACCACAGGCCTGATTGGCATGACGATATTATCGACCTGCTTATTTGGTTTTTCTGTGGTGATTGTTCAACTTAGGGCTGCCAATGCCTTTAAAATTTACCAAGTATTGCCCATTACACCGCTGTGGTATTTCAGTGCTTTTATTGTCAGCCGTCTGATTGTCATGATCGCTTTTTCCCTGGTATTTGTCATTGTGGCCGACCTGATGTACACACTTGATTTTGATTACTCACCAAGCAACCTGCTCAATTTTATGCTCTTGGTTGCGATGGGGGCGATCACCTTTATGAGTATTGGCATTTTACTGGCGTCAAGAACATCTTCTGCCAGCACTGCAATGGGGATCACCAATATGATCTATTTTCCGTTGATATTTCTCAGTGGATTATTCTTTCCCATTAGCTCAACGTTAGAATGGATCAATGTACTTTCAGCTTATCTGCCATTAAAAGAATACGTCGAGATGTTTCGTGCCATTATTTTTGCAGGTGGTTCCTATGCTGATTACATTGGAGTGCTAGTATTGATGTTGGTTTGGAGTGCGGTGACCTTAGCGATTGCCCACAAAGTATTCGTTTGGAACAATAAGCGCTAACAGGAGAGCTTGATGATGTTGATCACCAATAACACTGTAAAACACCCAGATTTTGAGATCACCCTAAAGGCTGGTCAAGATTTTTTGCAACATTTGAATCAAGACCAACAATATTGGACATTATATAAGGCGATGAGGGAGTTTGGTAAACATCTAGAATCAATTAATCAACTAGAGTGTGTTTCACATGGCAGTAGACCGCAAATAATGTCTGCACTTGACCAAAGTGACGCGCAGTACAACGGCTCTGAATTAATTATTTCAGACCAAGAAGTGATGCAAGACTGGGAATATCCCTTGATGCATAACCTCGCGGATATCGTGACCTCAAAAGGCGGTGACATACTGGAGATTGGTTTTGGTATGGCCATATCGGCTTCGAAAATTGTTGAACAGAATATTAATTCCTATACGGTGATAGAATGTAATCCGGCAGTGATTGAACGTTTCGAGCAGTGGAAAAGCCATTATCCCAATAAAGAAATTAACCTCATCGTTGGTCGATGGCAAGACGTGACGGAACAATTACAACAATATGATGGCATCATCTTTGATGCCTACCCGGTGGATGAAACTGATTGGTTTAACAATGCACTCAACAGCTGCTCCTACGCAGAGCAATTTTTTGCCATTGCAGCAGCGCATTTGAACAAAGGTGGTATTTTCACCTATTATACCGGTGAAATTGATTCCATCAGTAATGAACATCAACGTCAATTATTCAGGTATTTTAGCCAATTTAATGTCAGCGTACAGCCCAATCTACACCCGCCAGCAGATTGCACTTATTGGTGGAATAAGACAATGGCGGTTGTCAGTGCCATTAAATAAATGTTTTTAAAAGATAAGCGAGAAAAAATGATGAAATTTGGATCCGTCGCCTTAGTGACCTTATGTTTGCTTGGTACAATGATGGCGCAAAGCCATACCAACAATGAGGTGACAGTGGTCATCACCAACGTTGAATCCTATGGTGGCAGCATTGTCATTGGTTTTTATGCCACACCGGAGGATTACGCCAACTTCTCAAATCCTGTTTTCTCGAAAGTCTTAAGACCCAAAAAAGGACAATCACTTCAGTTTGTCACCACCAAACTAAAGCCGGGTGAATTTGCAGTTGCGGGTTACCATGACCTCAATGATAACGGTAAATTAGATTTCGGAGGCCCTTATAATGCGCCGAATGAACCTTTGATATTTGGTAATAATGCCAAAGGGTTATACGGCGCACCTGAATATGACGAAACGCTGATGAAAGTGAGTGGCAATAAAACCACCATCGAACTTTCTTTTTAGGCTCGGGTCATGTTTAAATCAATCTTTATGTTACTGTGCTGTATTTTCTATGTTGGCTTATCGTCAGCAGCAGAACGAACCCTTAAAGTTCGGGTGGAGCAAATCAGTGCGGACCATCAGTATATTGATTTTGCCGTCAATGGCCGGGTATCCAAAACCAGCTTCAGTGTTATTTCAGCACAAACCAGCGGAGTGATTGAGGATTTGACCGTTGAACCAGGCACTTCGTTT
>JBLGCB010000285.1:0-8849 GCA_047617105.1 Phenylobacterium sp.
TATCGTAGTGGTATCGGTCGGTATATTGATGTTAGAAACAATCAGGACAGGTTGTTTGACCAAACCAACCAGCTCATCGTTGAGAAGATCAATTTGATTGGCAACACTTTTTTGTTGGCCAGATTAATAGGCGAAGCGCCAGATGAAACGATAAAGAATATGAAAACCATTTTTACCGCACAGGAGATACGCAATGAAAGCTAGCCATTATCCACAGCTGTTGTTATTGCTGGGTTTAACCTTGATGGTCGGGTGTTCTGGTGAAGAACAGACCAGTGGTCAGGCAGATGTGACCACCGAATTGATTGAAGTCAATGAACGCAAAATGTTGGGTGCTTGGCAATCAACAGACCAGTTACAGGGTTTTGAGTTTCATGCTTCTCCCGCTCAGTTTGGCGCGATTGTGGCAATCGAATATGAAGAAACCTTCTATCAACCGGAAGGGGTCGTTTATCAAAATGGCCAGCCATCGTTGTATTTTACCTGGCTGATGCTGGCCAATGGTTCATTAAGGTTAGATGTCAAAAAGCCGTCGTGTCAATCCAGACCGTTGGTATTATGTGCAACCGACAGTGTGCAAACCATTCAAGTGATTGGTTCAAATGTCGCCCGTTTGACCTTTCAAATCGCCGAAGATCTTGATCTTGATGGTAAAGCTGACCATAACTTTGAATGGCAGTTAAGCAAAAAGGCGCTGCCTAATCTCAATGTCGGCGATAAGTCTTATTTGATCGAAACCATGAATCGAGCAAGCAGCCAATTTTTGACCCGGGACAACAATGGCAGCTTAGAATTGTTCGTCCCCACCAGTACTGGTGATCGCAAATTTGTTGAATCGAATCGTGATCAGTATTCTATCGACTTGGTTCAAGCAGGGGAGATCAGAACGTCTCGTGAATTCTATGTCTATAACCATGGTGATACCGACATTAATATACTCAATAACTATGAGTATTTTCGCATTTACCCAGCATTTAATGACGCTTTGATGGTGAGTTTTAAGGTTAACAGATCATTCGAACTGGATGGCAGTTTTAGTGCCAGTGATGTTGATCTCAACGGTTACCTGCTTAATTTTAAACGCTCACAACAAGTTGCAGTGGCCAATGTCAGCCATGTATCGCCCACGATTGTCTATGGTAAGCCCTACTTCAGTAACCTTTTCGAGGTCTTTGATATTATCGGATTGGACAATGGCATTGCCAATAAAATCGTCTTTTTAGATGACCATAGCGCCCAATTATCGTCTGGAGATGTGTTGGCGGATGGTCCTTTTGTTGAGCAGCTATTTGCTTGGCGTAAAGGCAGTCATGACGGCGAGTTTATTTTCGAAAACAATGAAGTGGTGGTTACCA
Source organism: Phenylobacterium sp. (assembly GCA_047617105.1). Taxonomy (GTDB): domain Bacteria; phylum Pseudomonadota; class Gammaproteobacteria; order Enterobacterales; family Alteromonadaceae; genus JABSOG01. Next base: position 1,356 of record JBLGCB010000285.1, read on the forward strand.
TGGAGTTTGTATCCGGTGATAGTGACCGATATAGAGTGATTATTTCTACCTTTAACAAAGCAGACGCTGAATATTTGGTCAAATACTCATCAGAGTTGTTTTTTAGCCAAAATGACAACGTCGACTTAGCGTCACTTTTTCCGCTCGAATTTGAGTTTACCCATACCAATGGTATCACGGTCAGCCCGGTGCGACTGCTGGATGGCGGCGAAGTTGAGTTGGTTAATGTTGATGAGGTGCAAGGCGGCAGATGGATAATTAACGGTAACGAGCTGGTGCGATTTGAATGTGTCACCGTTGCCGAGGTCGAAATTACAGATTATCAAGAATGTTTGGATTCGTTTCAATACGTGGCGACCAGCGAGACCAAGACTGATTATTCTCATATCAGCAGACTTAGATTTGTAAATAAAATAGGCAATAACTATTTGGTTCAGTACGACGCTGCATTTTGGGGCGGACGCTGGGGAAGGGAAGATCATATTAGACGGTTTACCAGTTATTACCAGTGGGTGCATTTAGCACAGTAAGGACATAGTAAGGACATAATAAAATGAAAAAATTATACAAACTACCCGCTAGAATCGACCATATCGCGATTGCAGTGACAGACTTAGAAGAAGCTTTATTTTTATATCAAGGCATTCTTGGTTTTGAATTATTGAAAAAAAGAGAAGTGAAAGGCGAGTTTTCGGGCATGATCGCGGCCGAACTGGATGCCCATGGCTTTACCATTGTGCTGATTCAGGGCACCGGTGAATCGTCTCAAGTGAGCCAGTATGTCAAAGAGTACGGCCCTGGGGTGCAACATATTGCCATTGAAGTTGAAGATATGGAAAGCCTGGTGCATACCTTACAAAGCAAGGGCATGGAATTTGCTACCAATATTATTAACGGTAAAAATCTGATGCAAATTTTCTCCAAACGAGATCGAAATTGCGGCATGATGTTCGAATTCATCAAAAAACAAGACGGTAATGCTGAATTTGAGAAAAACAGTATTCAAGAGTTATTTCAACAACTTGAAGCCAGCGGAGCTTATTAACCATGCAAGATGTCAATAGCATCATCGAATGCCTTTATCGAAACTCGATAGCGAAACCCGATGAAATTGCTTACGAGTTTGTCACCAGTTTGGCCAGTGCCACTGAAACAGTCACTTATCATCAGTTGTATACCGATGTATCCCAGATGGCGAAAAGTCTGTTAGATAACGTGGCTGCGGGAGATTGTGTGTTATTGCTTTATCCGCCGAGCATTGAATATATCAAAGCATTTTTTGCCTGTGTGATGGCTGGTGTGGTGGCCATACCGCTGTATCCACCGAAGAAAAACAGCAAGTCTGATAAAGTCTTTATTGTCGCTCGGGCTTCAAAGGCCAAATTCGCCTTGACCAGTGATAAAGAGCTCGCATTAATCAGCGCATTTTGGGCACAAAACGCTGACATTGAAATGCACTTTAGCAGTACACAGGCACTGATTGAAGCGCAAACGAATAGGCCGACATCATTGCCTGATGTGGCGCGCGATAACCCGGCATTTTTGCAATATACTTCTGGCTCAACCGGCGATCCGAAAGGGGTGATTATTACCCATGGCAATATTTTGGCCAACACCCAGTATCTGCATGGTATCTCGGGTGCCGATGACCGTGATATTTTTGTTAACTGGTTACCATTGTTTCATGATTTGGGTTTGGTCACGGCGATATTGTTACCCGCTTACATGGGCTGTAAATCGGTGTTGATGGCACCAGCGACATTTGTTCGCGATCCGGTGATATGGCTCAAGGCCATCACCGTGTTTGGTGGCACCATTGGTGGTGCGCCCAACTTTGCTTATGACTTGTGCACCGACAAAATTGCTGACAGTGACCTAGCTGAGGTTGATTTGTCAAAGTGGCGTATCGCCTATAACGCGGCAGAACCAGTCAAATATGACACCATCAGCCGATTTGCTGCGCGTTTCGCGGCCAATGGTTTTAATCGGGATTGCTTTTACCCCAGTTACGGCATGGCCGAATCCACCGCTTTTATGACCGGTGGTCATGGCAACGATAAACTGGCGGTGATTTCGATTGATAAAAACGCTTTAGCCGACCATAAGGTCAGCATTGTAGCGTCGGAAAATAACCATAAAATCGATTTTGTTGGCAATGGATTAACCGACGCCAACCACCATTTGAAGATTGTTAATGCCAAGACCCTCGAAGTGCTGCCAGACGGTGAAATCGGTGAAGTGTGGTTCACCGGACCCAGTGTATCACCGGGTTATTGGTTACTTGACCAAGTGTCGAAACAGGCTTTTGGCAATACTTTACAACCCAATGATGGTAAGCATTATCTGCAAACGGGTGATTTGGGTTTTATCTCAAAGCAGCATCTGTATGTCACCGGACGCAGCAAAGATATGATCATCTTAAAGGGCAAAAACTATTACCCGCAAGATATCGAAGCGACCATTAAATATTGTCATGATGATGTTCATTCGGGTTATACCGCCGCTTTTGAAGTCGATGAGAAATTGGTGGTAGTGACGGAAATAAGCCGCCGTGCATTGAAGACCCTAGACCCTCGTGCATTGGTGCAACAAATTGGCCGTAGCGTCTATACCCAGCACAGTATTTCGGTTGACGATGTGGTATTGCTGCCACCGTATAAAATCCCGATGACCTCAAGTGGCAAAATTCGTCGCAGCCAAACCAAACAACTGTATCAAGCAGGCAAATTGGCCAGTTTATATCAAAAAGTCAGTGGTGAAGACACGATTAAACCGACCGGAGAAGTGGAAAACGCCGTTCATGCCATTTGGAGCCGGGTGCTGGATATGGCAGATATTTGCGTCAACCGAGGTTTCTTTGAACTGGGTGGCGATTCTATTAAAGCCACTGAAATATCCGCCGCGGTGGCCGCGCAATACCAGTCTTTGGCGCTGGATGAAAATAAAATGTTGGAGTGCGTCAGTATTAAAGAAATGGCCCAGTTTGTCAGTTTATCGTTAATGAAAAGCGCTGAACCACTGTTTGCGTCCAAAGTGATCGCTGATCATTACGTTGCGCCGGTCAGTAACTTGCAACGCAATATCTACTTTTTAGAATCCTTGTCTGATGGTCAAAGTTTTTACAATGTGCCGGTGGCTTTTGACCTTAAGGGTGAAATAGATCAACAAGCGCTATCACTAGCAATAGCGACATTATGCCAACAGTTTCATATTCTAAGAACGGTTTATCGATATAACGGTGATGAACTACAACAGATTGTCGAAGCCTTCGACCCGCAAAAAGTGCCGTTTGAAGTGGTATCGATTGGCGCAGATGAGCTTGAACAAGGCTTAGAAAATGAAGCCAACCACTGTTTTGACTTAAGCCAACAGTGGCCGATTCGCGCGAGATTGTTTAACGCGGGTTCAACGCAAGTGCTGAGCCTAGTGATGCACCATATCGCCATTGATGGTTATTCGGCAAAACTGATCACCGCGGCATTAAGTGAAGCTTATCGGTTACATCTTGCATCGAGTCAACATGGCCAGTTAGTTGGCGCTGTGTTTGGCGCACCTCAGTATGGTGATTATGCTTTTTGGCATCAGGATTATTTGGCCAGCAGCGCTTGCCAACAAGCCCGCAGCCATTGGCAACGCTTATTAAAAGATGCGCCAAGCTGTCACAACTTCCCACTAGAATTTGCCCGTCCGTCGACCTTGTCGGTGGCAGGTGATGTGGTGTTTCATGATATTAAAGGTGCGGCTTTTGAGCAGATCAAAGCCGCCGCACAGCAAAAAAACAGCTCTGTTTTCTTGTTATTGCAGTCGCTGTTTGCTGGTTTTATGGCCCGTTACGGCGATGAAGAAGATTTGCTGATCAGTTCTGTTTACGCTAATAGAACCCCCAGTGTGTTTAGCAATACCATTGGCATGTTCGCCAATACCATCCCATTTCGGTATCGCCTCGATGAAAATACAGACATCGATCACCTCGTCAACAGTACCACCGAGCAGCACCACCAGGCATTGCAGCACCAACAGTTTCCCTTTGAATTGATGCTCGAAGGATTAACCATTGAACGTGACTCGTCTTATAACCCCTTGGTACAAGTACAGTTTGTATTACAGCAAGATTCGCTCAACGACTTTAGCCTTGATGGTTTGGATGTCGAAGTGGTCAATAACCGCCAGCGGGTGGCAAAGTTTGATTTCTCGGTGCATATCACCATCAACGAAGACAAGATCAACATTGGCTGGGAATTCAATACCAACTTATTTAGCCGCGAACGATTAAAAACCATGTTAGATCATTTGCTGATGTTTATTGATCATCATGTTGCAAACGAATTCGATAAGGTGCTGTGTTATCAATTTGATGATAAAAGCAGCGCCAATGAGGTGGTTAAAAGCAATTTTAAGCCTTATATCGCCAATCCACAGTTGATTGAACAGTATGCCACGTCGCAACCTGATGCCATTGCCGTTATCGAAGGGGCTAAAACCCTCGATTACGCCGCACTTATCGCCAATGGCAACCGCTTGATTGCTGGGTTGCAGCAACGTGGCATTAAATTTGGTGAACGGGTCGCAGTATACATGGATAAGTCGATTGAGCAGGTGATTGCCATGTATGCGGTGATGCGTGCCGGTTATATTTATGTGCCATTAGACCCCAGTTATCCGCAAGAACGTTTGGCCTATATTTGCCAAAATGCCGATGCTAAGGCGTTGGTCCATGCCGCCGATTTTATCCCATCGGCGGATATTGCCGGGTCAATACCTTTGGCCGCATTTGAAAGCCTAGTGAGTGATGGCAGTGTCGGTAATAGTGTTGCTGAGCTGGCCAATTTAACCGAAGATCATCCGGCCTATATTATTTATACCTCAGGTTCAACCGGTAAACCCAAAGGGGTGATGGTGCCCCATGGCAGCATTTATTATTCGTTGCAGGCCAACCGCAAAGTGTATGACTTTGTCGCCGAGGATATCATGCCTACCGTCGGTTCTCAGGCATTTGGCGTGTCGTTGCTCGAGACTTTTGTGCCGTTGATTTGTGGTGGTACAGTGCAGTCATTAACCAAACCTGAAGTGGCCGATATCGCCAAGCTGATAGACACCACCCAACAGGTGACTGTGATGCATATGGTGCCGAGTTTAATGGCCCAATGGTTAGATCAAATAGAAACCTCCCCTAAGCTTTATCCACAATTACGCTTATTGTTGGTCGGTGCAGAGCCGGTGCCGCCGATTTTGTTGACCCGACTTAAAGCGTGGCGCGACGATGTGGTGGTGCGGGTATTGTACGGTATGACCGAGTCGTCAGTGGTCAGCAGTGGTTACTTGTCACATGAACATGACGGTAACGGTTATAGCGTCGGTAAACCCCATCCCAATATGCGATTTCATACCATGAATCGTTTTGGTATACCGCAGCCAGTGGGTGTGCCCGGTGAACTCTATGTCGGTGGTTTATCGTTGGCAGCAGGTTATGTCGGTTTGCCTGAGTTGACCGCCAAACAGTTTGTTGAGCATAAGCTGTTAAATGAGCGTTTGTACAAAACCGGTGACCGGGCACGATTACTGCCCTCTGGTCATTTTGAATTTTTGGGTCGTGTTGATCATCAAGTGAGTTTACGCGGTATTCGCATTGAAACCGGCGAGATAGAAAGCCTGGTCAACCAAATTGATGAGATTAAAAAGTGTATCGCCCATGTGGTGCCACTCGATAACGGTGACAGCAAATTTGTGCTTTATTACACCCAATATGGTGATGCCGACAAAGCGGTGATTGAAGCGTCGATCAAAGCGGTGATGGCCAAGGATATTCCTGAGTCTATGCGGCCGTCGATTTTGGTCCAGTTGGCCGATTTCCCGCATAACCCCAATGGCAAGGTTGACCGCAAAAAGTTACCCAAACCCACCAGTGACGCCCAGGTGGTTGCACCGTCGACAGCCACTCAGCAATACCTCCATGATTTGTGGTGCACCATGCTGGAATTAGATCAGATATCGATTGAAGACAGCTTTTTTGAGTTAGGCGGTCACTCGCTGATGGCGACCAAACTGGTCAATAAAATCAATGAACATTATGCCATTTCCTTAGGGTTGAGGCAGTTCTTTGAAGCCTCAACCATTGGTGATAGCGCGGCGGTTATTGATGAAGAAGTGGATAAATGTCAATTAAGTCAATTGGTGGTTAGCGCTGAAAATACACAAGTTAATGGAGAAATTGACGAATTCGTCATTTAAGTCATCACTATGAAAAAAAATGAAAAACTTACTTTGCGCGGGCTGCTGATTAGCGGTAGCACCAAAACATTATCGATAGCAATGGTGCTGGGCATGTTGTCAGGGGTGTTATATGCGCTGATAATTCCGACCATTTTGGCTGGCCTAAATCAAGGCCATGAGTTTATCTTGGGCTCGCAATTTCAAGATCATATTTCAACCATCTTTTTTAGTTTGATTTCATTGGTATTAATCACCAAAGCGACGTCGGTGATCTTGGTCAATAACTTGGCCAAAACGGCGGTGGCCAAACTGAGAATCGACTTATCAAATAAGATAAATGCGATGGAAGTCAGTCAGATAGAGAAGATTGGCTTGCCTAGGTTGTTGAATATTTTGACCGAAGATATGAGCCGGGTCACCAATGCGTCACTGGCCATTCCGATGGTGCTGGTGTCGACGGTGACGGCGGTGGGCATGTTGGTGTATTTGGCCATATTAGATTTTCAAATCTTTGTTTTTACTGTATTGGCGATTGTGGTCGGGCTGTTTTTATTCCATTTTCCGGTCAGTCGTTCTAAGACCTTTTATCACCAAGCAAGAGATTTACGCGATGTGATGCAAGAAGGTTTTCGCGGGTTGATCTTTGGTTCTTATGAATTAAAACTCAGCAAAGACAAATCGGCGCGTTTTTTAGCCAAAGAAATTGAAACCCCGATAGAAGCATCGGTGCGCGCCGAGAAAAAAGGTGACTTTATCTTGCATATCGCCGGTAATTCAAGCGAAATTTTGTGCTTTTTTGCCATTGGCATGGTGGTGTTTTTATTGCCCAGAGGTGAGGGTTTTGAGCAGCAAAGTTTGTATGGTGTGGTGATGGCGTTGTTATATATTACCGGCCCCATCGCGGCGATCCTTGGTTTAATGCAGCAGTTGAAAATTGGTGAGATTTCATTGGCAAAAATCAATGATATTTATGCGGTGACAGTGGCAGAACAACAATGTTCGGCAGCCATCAATAACGATTGGCAAAAGCTGTCGCTCCATGGTTTGAAATATTCCTATTCTAGCGAAGAACACAGTTTTTCGATAGGCACCGTCAACTTGTCTTTGGACCGTGGCCAAACCTACTTTATTGTCGGTGGTAATGGCTCTGGCAAGTCAACCTTGAGCAAGGTGATCTCGCTGCATTATCTGCCGGATGAGGGTGAGATGCGTTTTGATGATCAAGTCATCAGCGCTGATAATTTGGCCTCGGCCCGTGATCGTTTATTTGTGATTTATTCCAAT
>JBLGCB010000286.1:0-8829 GCA_047617105.1 Phenylobacterium sp.
AACATTGGCAAACGTTTTGTTGAAGAAAACCTTAATCGTTTATTCAGCGGTTCGCATAGTAAAGGTGAAGGGTTGGTCAATAAAGAACGTCATCGCGCATTGGCTTTAGAGCAATATGTAGAGCGTTTTTACACTTTTGAAGGTAAGGATTCTGCCGAAGGCCGTTATCGCTGTCATTATGATTTGCATACCGCCATTCGAGGGTCTAAAAATGAAAAGTTTGCCATCTACCCTTATTTACATGGTGGCAAATGGCAAAAATCGCAGTTTGAGTTTTTGTTGGCCTGTGGGGTGAATACCTTTTTATTGATGAAATCTCCCGCCACCACCTTTGTTTATTACTCGTCTCATCAATTTGGTGCTGATGCATTTACGGTTGAACTGGGACAGGTGAAACCGTTTGGTCAAAATGATATGACCCGTTTTGCCGCGGCGCAAAAAACCTTAACCGCATTGATTTGTGGTGACGAATTGCCGACCAAACCGTTTGATGCCAAAGATTTTTACTTCTTTGATGTTTATCGCATGATTGATCGTCACAGCGAAAACTTCACCCTTAACTTCCCAGAGGATTGCCCTAACTTCACCGATTTTCCGCTGGGTTATGTACTGGCTGATGACGACGGCGAGCAGCATGTGGTTGATACCGAAGGTGAAGCGATTGTTTTCCCTAATGCCAAAGTGGCGCTGGGACAACGGGCGTTATTAACCGTGGTGCCGATTGATATTGCAGACTTGTTGTAACCCATATGGCGGCTAAAACCCTGTTATACACCGTGTTGGCGCTGCTGGCATTTGCGGCCAACTCGGTGTTGTGCCGTTTGGCGATGGGTGAAGAAGGGAGCATTGATGCCGCCGGTTTCACCATCATTCGTTTGTTATCAGGTATTGTGGTATTGATGCTGATCTTGGCCTTTGGTGGCCGTCAAAAAGGGGTCGCTTTTGCTCAAAGTGGCAGTTGGTCTGCCGCTTTTATGTTATTTGTCTACGCCATCTGTTTTTCTTTTGCTTATGTCTCTTTGGATACCGCCACCGGCGCGGTGATTTTATTTGGTTCGGTGCAGCTAAGCATTATCTTGCTATCACTTTTGTCGGGCAATCGATTGCTGCTGGCTGAATGGGTCGGGGTGTTATTGGCATTTGCTGGTTTTGTTTATCTGATGTTACCCGGTGTCACCATGCCATCGGTAAGCGGTTTTATGCTGATGGTGACCGCAGGTTGTGCTTGGGGGGTTTATACCCTCAAGGGTAAAGGGTCAAAAAATCCGCTGATGGATACTGGCAATAACTTTTTACGCACCTCACCTTTGCTGGTGGTACTGGCAGTGGTGAGCTGGCAAAACTTGCAATTCTCGGCCGAGGGCGTTTTGTGGGCGGTGTTGTCTGGTGCTATCGCCTCGGGTATCGGTTATACCATTTGGTATATGGCACTCGGTGGATTGGCGACCACGCAGGCCGCCGTGGTACAACTGTCGGTGCCAGTTATTGCCGCCGTTGGCGGCATTGTGTTTGTTGCTGAGCCTATCACTTTGCGGCTGGTGATTGCCGCAGCGATGATTTTGAGCGGTATCTTTGTGGTGGTGTTGGGACGACGAAAGGCGTCGTGATCACACCATATGCACACCAAAGAAAATCTCGGCCACGGTGACAATAAACATCACCCCTAAAATCAGCGGGCAAATATAACTCACCGCAAAATGAACGTATTTTTGTAATAACAGCCCGCTCTTACTATTATTGCCTATCGCCAACTCGGCTTTAAAATCTTGTTTATTCCAACGCCATGCGGTAAAGAAGGTGATTAAAAATCCGCCTAACGGCAAAAACGTTTCCATGGCCACGGTGGCGGTGAAAGACATATAACTTAAAGTACCGGGGCCGGGCAGGGTAATAAAATTGGTCAGCCAGTCGACGCTGCCTTTGGACAACATCACCGGAATGCTGAGTAAAAAGATGATAAATGCCATGATCCAAGTGGTTCTCTTACGCGGTAGTTTTTGTTCATCCACCAGATAAGCCATGGGCACTTCGAGCATCGCAATGGTCGACGTAAAGGCGGCAAATGACAATAACAAAAAGAACCCTGCGCCAATCACCACACCCAGTACAGGACCTAAACCAGCAAAGGTTAAGGGCAACGCTTTAAATATCAATCCCATGCCACCGCTGGTTTCAATGCCTTGTGAAAAGACCAGCGGAAAAATCATAAAACCTGCCAATACGGCGATACTAATATCAAATAAGGTGATCCACGCGGCTGAGGTGACGATATTGTCTTTTTTCGACAGATAACTGCCGTAAGTAATCAGTGCGCCCATGCCCAAAGACAATGAGAAAAATGCCTGACCCAATGCTGAATAAATCACATGGCCGTTGATTTTGCTAAAGTCGGGGATCAGATAAAACTCCAGCCCTTTGCTGGCATTGGGCAAAGTGACGGCATAGGCAATCAGGGCCAGAATCATCAATACCAGCAATGGCATCATGATTTTGGCGGCTTTTTCGATGCCCCCAGACACTCCGTTAGAAACCACCCAAGCGGTAGCACCGAGAAACAAAGCGCCATAACCCGCGACGGTCAGCCAGTCTTTGATGTAGGTGCTGAACTGATGGCCAATATCAAAATTGCCCATCAGTAATTCAATAAAATAGCCAAATGCCCAAGCGGCGATAACATTATAAAAAGCCAGTACAAAAATTCCGCATAACACACCGAGGTAACCGAGGATTTTCCAATTGCGAAAACCCAACGCGCCAAAGGCGCTGACTGGGCTTTTTTGGGTGCTGCGGCCAATGGCGATTTCGGCCACCATCACCGGAAAACATAAAATAAAGCAAAACAGCAAATACATCACCACAAAGGCGGCACCACCACCATCGCTGACTTTAAACGGAAATCCCCAGATATTACCCAGACCAACCGCAGAGCCGGAAGCCGCCAAAATAAAGCCTAATCTGGAACTGAATCCATCGCGTTGCGCTGTCATATATCTATTCTCCCTACTTTTGTTATTGTTAGTTGGTGTTTTTTGGTTGAAACTGTGCCGTAGTATTTAACCTCAGATATGGCCTCAGATACAACTAAATTGTCAATTAAAAATAGATTGGTGGCCATTAAACCTTATCCTCAAAGTATTAGCATCAATTGTGCTGAGGGTACAACTGAACACAGGTTGACCACTTTTGACTGCTTGAGTGTATTATTACCAGCAAACCTTCTTTTTGCAAACTTCGATGATGGCGATGTTCCCTATACTAAACTACGCTTTAACCTTATGATAATGAATAAACCAAAACGCAAAATATCAAACTGCTGGTTCGCCAGAGCGGTGGTATTTGCATTCGTCTTTAATTTATCGGTCGCCAATGCCGTGACAACTGCCAATGATGAGCGTACTAAAATTATTATCGCTGGTATGCTCAGTGGTTTTTTGTCTTATATAAAATGGCCACCGAGTCAGTCTGGCAAGGTATTCAGAGTGGGCATATTGGGCGAGGACGATATTTTCTTTAACGCCATGGAACGTTATCTAAAGCAAAAAACGGCGAAAAATCAGGGTCAGTTCAGTGTGGTGCAAGCAACTGCCAGTGAGCTTGATTGTTGTCAGGTGCTGATGGTGCTGTCAAATTCTGGGATGGATATGGAAGCATTGTTGAGCGAAGTGGCCCATTTGCCCATTTTAACAGTCTCTGACCAACGCGACTTTGCCGCCGCTGGCGGTCATATCAATTTTTATTACCAGTCAGGTAAAGTACGCTTTGAAATTAACTGGCAGGCCGCGATAGATTCTAAATTAAAAGTCAGTTCGCAGTTATTAAAGCTGGCGAGAGTGATTAATAAAGGCTAATCCCCCCCCAACCAGAGAAAGCTGAGCCGACTGCGTCATTTTGTCGCATTGTGGCTTTGCTTCTGAACGTCTACACTTCCCCTAAAATAACTGTCATCGTAACGCATACAGCTGGGGCACATCATGGGTCAACCACACTTCAAACTATCACTTATCGCACTCGCTCTGTCGGGTTTTTCCTATGGGGGGATTGCTCATGGTATTAGTGCTGAGGATGTTAGTGTCCAAAAGGCGTTAGAGCAGCCGCGAGCAGATGTTGAGCGGATCACCGTCACCGCCAACCGTAAAGAAAATCTTGATACAGATTTGGCGATGTCGGTTCAGGCGGTTGACGCTGGTGAGTTGGCATTGGACAGCGGTCAGCATGTGTCTGACTCGCTCAATAGCCTCTCTGGGGTATTGATTAACCAGTTGTCAGGCGGGCAAGGGCATAACGCGGCGATTCGAATGCCGATTAACTATGGCGGTTACTACCTCTATCTGCAAGACAATATCCCGTTACAATCTCCGGCGTTTTTCAACCACAATGCGCTGTGGTGGTCGAGTTATAACTCTGATGTGTCACGTATGGAAGTGCTAAAAGGTGCCGGTACTGCGCTTTATGGTTCTGGTGCGGTGGCGGCGACGGTGAATATTTTGTCAAAACCCATTGCTGCGCAATCAAAAACATCGGTGGGCTTTAATGGCGGCGAAAACGGCTATAACAAACTGAGCTTCAGCCATAGCCAAGCGGTGGCCGAACGTCATAATGTTCGCGTATCTGGCTCAGCGGTGCAAAACGATGGTTGGCGTGACCATACTGGCTCAAAACGCGCAGAAGTGACCTTACGTCATGAGTTTAATATCAGCGATACTGAGCAGTTGGTGAATTCATTGATGGTGTCTGATTTAGAGCTGGAGATGGCAGCCACTTTGCTCGAAGACGACTATAACACCGACCGAACCCTATCGGGTTTGTCCGATGCGGTGCTGGCAACAGACCCAACGCGCAAAAGTCGCTACGTACGTTTGTCGTCTCAATGGACCAAGGTACTTGATGACAGCCTGTATTTGTCCATGATCCCCTACTATCGCCATCGTACTAACCAATACACCGCCACTTGGAACGACAATATGCCAAAGGTGGATTCGAGTGTCGATAGCTTTGGTTTTTTGGCCATGGCGAGTTTAGATCACAGTGATGGCAGCGAAACCACCGTTGGTCTAGATGCCGAATTAAGTGAGGGTGATGGATTGTCGGTTCAGCCGATTGATTTTGTGACCACAGGTTGGGGCGGCGATACTTTTGTCGCAGGCGAGCGTTTTTATGATGATAGTACCACTTACCTGGGTATTTCGCCTTATGCTCAGCATCGACGAGAGCTGAGCCAAGATTTAGACATGACCCTGGGTTTGCGTTACGACTATGCCAATTATGAATTTGATAACCATTTGGGGATTGTCGGTGAGATGGCACATGGGGCGCAAAGCCTAGCCGACCGCGAAGATAAATTCAGCCATTTGAGCCCTAAAGCGAGCCTCAATTATCACCTGACCAGCGACAGCAGTGTTTACCTACGTTATGCCAATAGCTTCAGAATCCCAACCTCTGGCAGTTTATATCACCTTAAAAGCAGCGACAGCAACAGCAGTATTGGCGATATTACCCCTGAAATTTCAGACACCTATGAACTGGGTTATAAAGTGAATTATGATTCGCTTACTATTGATGTGGCGCTGTATTCGATGATTGTCGATGATGCCATTGTTAATGCGTACAACGACTCAGGCATTCGCTATCAGGCCAATGCGGGCAAAGTTTCTCATCAGGGATTTGAGTTTGCGGCGAAGTGGACAGTGAATCGCTCGTTTGATTTAAGTTTGGCTTATACCCGCGCCGAGCATGAGTTTGACGAATTTATTTTGGATGCCGGACGGGTTGATGGAGAGGGCAATTCGAAACAACAAAACCTCTCGGGTAATGAAATGAGAATGGCACCGGAATATATTGCGAACCTGCGTTTGCGTTTTCATCCGCTGCAGTTTAGTGCGTTAAGCACCATGTTAGAAATTCAGTCGACCGGAGATTACTGGATGGACGACGCCAATACTCGCACCACTGATGGTTACACTGTGGCCAATTTAAAAGTGGCTTATCAGTATAACGACCAACTGAGTTTTAATGCCCGGATAGTGAACCTAACCGACAAATCTTATGCCCAACAGGGTGAGATCCGTTATGGCAAAGCCAAATTTGCACCAGGCGCACCGCGCACGGCTTATTTGAGCATGAATTACAGCTTTTAAGTGGAGAAGTGTAGATGAGAATTAAGCTCAATAAAACCTTAGCATTGGCCTTGTTGGGGTTAACCGCCTTTAACGGTTATGCCGATCATAGCGCGCATAAAGGTGGTCAAAAAGCTGGTCATAAAAGTGCGCATAAAGCCAAAAGCCCGGCTTGCCAAGCCAGTGATATTTTATGCGCAAAAACCGTAACCACCGCTTTTGCCCCAGATGGTAAATTATGGCGATTATGGTCAGCACAACAACAGTTATTTTTTAGTGTCTCGGGGGATAATGGTGTGCATTATACTCAACCACAGCGGGTGACCATTGACGCCGAAAAAATCTCCTCACGCGGAGAAAACCGCCCGAAATTGGCGTTTAGTGGTGGCACGCATGGTTCGAGTAATGTTTATATCTCGTGGGCCAAACCCTTAAAAGGCAAATATACCTCAGACATTCGTTTTACTTATTCGACCGATGGCGGTTTGACATTTGCAGCGCCACAGACGGTCAACAATGACGGTTTACATATCGGCCATAGTTTTAATGAAATGGTGGTGACTGAAGATGGTTTGGTGACCTTGTCGTGGCTGGATGGTCGTGAGCGTAAACGGACTAAAAACTATAAAGGCTCAGCGTTATATATGGCTCAGGGCAGATTGACGCCCGAGGGTATTCACTTTAACAACGTTAAACTGGCCGACAATACCTGCGTATGCTGTCGAATCACCATGAAACCCACCGCAGACAACAAGATTGCGGCGATGTGGCGGCACATCTATGGCGACAATATTCGTGACCATGCGATGATGACCTTTAGCGAAAAACATATTCCAGCCAAACCGATTCGAGCCAGTTTTGACCAGTGGCAAATTAACGGCTGTCCGCACCAAGGTCCGGGGTTAAGCATCAGCGCGCAAAACCGTTATCACATGGTGTGGTTTAACAATGGCAGCAAAGGTAAGGGGGTGTTTTATGCCTATTCAGACGACGGCGGTGTGAGCCAGAGTAAACCCATGAGTGTTGGCGACTTTAAGAATCAGGCGGCTCACCCCAATGTGATTAGCCAAGGCAATACCGTGGATGTGGTATGGACCCAGTTTAATGGTATGGCTTATCAGCTTTATCACCAGCGCTCACAAGATAATGGCGATAGTTTTACCCCAGCCAAAGTCATCGCTCAAAGCGAGTCAGATTCAGATCGACCATTTTTGCTCAAGCGGGCAGGGCGTAGTTATGTGTCATGGCAGCGACCGGGACTGGGTCATGAAGTGATTGCGTTATGAGATATCTCAAACTGTTGTTGCTATGGTTGCTGTGTTTGTCATTCAATGCTTTCTCGGCCGAACCGAACCAATCCCAACCATTCAGCCCTGGTCATTTAGACACCCTAACACAACAATACGAAGGCAAACGTTGGTTGATATTGCTGTGGTCTTTAGATTGTCCACCTTGTTTTAAAGAGCTGGCAGCGATTGGCCAATTGCATCAACAAAACCCGTCGTTGCCGGTGGTATTAATCAACACCGATGGCGATGACATGCTTGATGAGCAACGCATTAACGTGGTGAACAAGTATCAACTCACCACCTTGAACAATTTTCATTTTGCCGATGGCAAAGCGGCGCAGGGGCGGTATCTTATTGACCCTTCATGGTATGGCGAATTACCGAGGAGTTATTTTTACCAGGTAGATGGCCAAAGGGTGGCGAAAAGTGGTTTGGTGAAAGCGGCGGTTTTACGGCGTTGGTTGGGGGGAAAGTGATTTCGATTATTTGAACTGTGAGTCTACCTTCTAATAGTTTGCTTGTATTTGTTTTTCTACAGTTCAGGTTGTTTGTTGCTGTAATGGTATATGAATGTAGGTTGTTTTTGGTTGATAAGCAAAAATAACCAGGTTAAACTATTTGCTTGGTGTTGGCAATACAGCCAATGTTGAACAATTTATTAACGACGGCTGGCGTTTGCCTGAACCAATACAAGGTGAGTTTATGACTACAGTAGAAGAACTACAGGCTAGGGGGGAAGAAGAAGGTTTTAAGCTAGGGTTTGAGCAAAGTATGAAGACAGTGTCTATTAACATGCTGAAAACAGGAGCTGATCCTCGGTTTGTTGAACGTATTACCGGACTTGAATTAGCCGTTATTTTTAAGCTAAAAGCTCAGTTGGAAGAAATAGAATTTGAGAAAGGTTTGAAAATAGCAGCCGTTAATTTACTCAAAGAAGAGGCTGATCCACGGTATGTCGCACGAATTACCGAATTTGGAATTCCCTATATTCTTTTGTTACAGGTTCTGTTGGATAGAGGAATGATGACAAAAATAGAAATATTACGGACTATGGGGGCAGAAAAGGGGCTTGAGAAAGTAGCCGTTAACTTACTGAAAGAAGGAGCTGTGCCACGGTTTGTTAGACGTATTACTGGATTTGAATTAGCCGCTACTCTTGAGTTAAAAGCTCGATTGGAAGCGATGTGATTTTTTGGGACCAATCCATCGGATATGACATCACCGTTTCTTTTTACCTCGATTTTTTGCTTTTCTTTCTTTGACCGGTGTTTTTGCTTGCTGGTCTAAATCCTGCGAGACTGCTTTGTTGGTTGATAGAAGCTCGCATTTCCTTGAGTGTATTTTTTTGCTGGTGGCCCTGAGGTAACACTTTTTCAAATTGATAAACTTCACTGCTGGCATCTTTAATGCGTTTTAAGTAGATTAAT
>JBLGCB010000287.1:0-8816 GCA_047617105.1 Phenylobacterium sp.
CTTGGATATAAAAAAAGTCGAATCCAGCCATGGATTTGGTGTCTAATTTCCCCACCTGAGCGATATCAGTAACCCCTTCAAACGCCACCAGATCACCAATGCGGCAAGATAAATAGCATAACAGGGTATTTTGCAGTTCGTCGGTGGATAATTCTTTGTCGGTGTTGTTATCGACCAATGGTAACAAGCTGTTTTCTATGCCGTTGATAATCGATGCAGGCAGTTGCCATTGCTCTGCCAAAATCTTACCAATTACCGCGGTATTGGTACTCAAGGCCGATTGCACGCTTTTCACCCGTTCATGTAGAGATAAATGATTGAGGTAGTTGCTGGCAATAGAAGGTTTGTAAGATAACATCGCCATATCGCCCAGATAACACAGCAGGCATTGGGTGGATAACTCAGCGGCATTTTTACTGCCCAATTCTTTGGCCAGCAACAAACACAGGGTGCTGGCCATATGACTGGCCGTCCACAGCTTTTCATCTGCTTGCGCTTGTTCTTTACTTTGTTTTTTCGCCACGGTGCTATTTTGCAATAAAAATTGCATCGCGATATTTTTCACCTGGCCCACCCCCATAAAGATGATGGCGTGATGGATACTGGTAATCGGTTGTTTTAAGCCAAACATCGGCGAGTTCACTGCTTTGAGAATTTTGGCGGTCATTTCTGGATCGGTTTTGATCAGATCAAACAATTCATTGGGTTCAAAAACGCCTCTGGTCAGCGGCAGCAACAGCGGGTGCGGTTTTTGAAAGCTTTTGGTCATCAGCTCGATTTCGTGTTGTTGCTGCTCATCGAGATCATCAAATTCTAGCAATGCAAAATTTAAAAAATCGCGCGGCATTTCGGGTTCATTTTCCTGCGAGGCGGGTTCTGCTGGTTCGACCGTTTGCTCGGGGGCTGGTTCGAGAGGGAGGTCGAGCATCGTGTTGTCGGCATGAAATTGGCTGGTGGCCGATGCCGCCTTTTTTTGTGAGGTGTTACGTGAAGTGCTTTTTTCGCTGTAGCTAGGCGTGCTGTTTTTGCGGTTTAATCGCCAAATGATGATGGCAAAAACACTGACCACAACAACTACGATGATGATATCAAAAGACATTTAAGACCCTGTTTACAAACTTTATTTTGACATCTTAAGATAATAGTCGCCCGTTGGGATACTGTCCAATAGAGACAAACTGGTTTAAGCGTGGTTTGGGTGTTATTGTTGGTTTTTATTTTTACGGTTTTAAAAGCCTCCGAAGGATGAATATGAAATCAATTGGTCATGATCGTAACAAAGTCGACTTTGTACTACTGGTGAAGTTGTTTTTGGTGTTGGTAATTAGTATTGGTATTTCTTTTCGCCTGGTTCTTTGGGCTGAAGAACCTCAGATGAGGCCACTAATGAGTGATTTACGAGTGGCTGATTCGGTGAAAGTGGTGGATGTATTGGATCAATACGCCATCAGATATCATATTGATTTGAGCCATCATATGCTTTATGTCGAAGCCCAGAAAAACGATGCGGCTAGAATCGCGTTGGCAAGAGTTGGGATTATTATTGAGTACCCTGATTATTTGGGCAAAGTTGACACGCCTAAGGCTGATAAACAAGGTAAAGCATTCAAGCCGTTTTATGAAGAACCATGGTTTATCAAGCTCTATCGACTTGGTATGGCCAGTTTGGTGATTATTGTGTTGTTTGTCGCTGTGGTGAGACCGATGTTCAGGCTTTTGATATTCGGTGAGGGTTTCGGGATTGAGGAACAAGTTGAGGATGAAAAAAAGGATAAAAAATCTGGTTTGCTTTAATTGAGGGAGATTATGCAACTATCACCATAACCAATGGATTATATCTTGATATAAATGAATTTTGCTATCAACTGTGAGTAAGGTCATTTGTTCTGTCATTGCTTGACTAATTAGCATCCGGTCAAAGGGATCACGATGGTGCGTGTCTAATTTATTCAATGCATATATATGTTTGGGTTCTATTGGTAGCAGTTGAAGGCCATTTGTTTGTTGTTGTGAATCAACTAACTCTTTTAGTTTGCTTTCAAGTGTTAGTTTATTTAACTGTATTTTAATTTGCATTTCCCAAATGCTGGCATGGCTGAGATATAACTCGTTGTTTTCATTGAGCAGTATATTCAATACATTTTCGGAGAGCTTCTCAGGAGCACCATCAAACCAGAGTAAAACGTGAGTATCCAGCAGGTAGCGCACAATTAACTTTCTCCCAACCAGAGCTTCTCATCAAGTGAGTCATTAAAATCCTCACTCAAATGTACCTTACCCTTATGTAAACCAGCAATCCGTTTTGTTTGTGGTTTATCACAAACCACCAATTGGACTTCTGGTAGATTTTTTTGGGCAATCACGACTTTTTCACCATTGGTCACCAACTCAATGAGTCTGAGCAGATTATTTTGAGCTTCATTAATATCGACGGTATAGGTAGACATAAATCCCCCTTTGATTACTTACTTTGTTTATATTTGCATCAAAAACAGTTCAATACAACAATATTATCAGTTTAGTCTTTGTCTCGCGGCTACATTGGAATTTCCGGACATTGGCGAAAAATATTTTTAAGGTTTTAATAAAGCTACCCACATCACCTGCATTTAGTCATTCGTCCTTAATAATCTTCGAAAATGTCTGAATACCAAGTGGGTATTTTAGTTGAAGAGTCATCAATGGTCCGGGGGCTTGGTAAAAGTCAGGCTCAGTATAACGGATATAAATTTAAAAAGAAAAAGCACGCACAAACCTGACCCTTACCTTGAATCCAACGGCAACACTCGTGTAAACTTTTGCAATCAAAAGCCAATCCTTAAAGGGAATCACCAAAAAATGACTTTAAATGATTTAACCGTCAACTTTACCCACCTCAACCGAGCATATTTGCTGTCGGAGTGGCATTGGTTGATTGGGGTTGAAAAAATGCCCATTTTGTTAAGTGCCAGTGGTGATGCGTTTTTGCAAGATAGCAACGATGGTTCGATTATGGTTCTGGACACTTGCAACGGTAAATTGACTGAGATTGCAGGTAGCTTTGACCAATTCTCCAGCCTGTTAACCAACAAAGACTTTTTGATGGAATATCTGGCGGTGCAATTGGTCGAAGATTTAATGAAGGCAGGCACCAAACTCAGTGAAGGCAAAATTTATAGTTTCAAAAAATTGCCAGTGCTCGGTGGTGAACTCTCACCAGAGAATATCGACACCGTTGATATCGAAGTGCATTTTTCTATGACAGGTCAAATTCATCAGCAGGTGCAGAACCTTCCTGATGGAACCCCTACAGACAACATCGTTTTAAACTAATGACCAAGTAATTCCTACCAATTAAAGGAAAATCTATGATGACTTCTCACGAAACAGCCGCTGATAACAAACAAACCGCCATCGGCATTTTTGGTGCCAATGGCCGCATGGGCAGAGCGCTGATTGATGCCGTTGACGCTGAACCCACAGTAAACCTATCGGCTGCTTTTGTTCGCACCGGCTCTGCGCTGGCGGGCATTGATTCTGGCACTCTGATTGGCCATGCCGCCAACGGCACGGCATTGTCAGAGCGCCGTGATAAGTATGATGAAGTGGGCACCGAAGTCTTTATCGACTTCACTTTACCTGATGCACTCGAAGGGCACATTGCATGGTGCCGTGAGCAACGAAAAAGCATGGTGATTGGCACCACGGGTTTGACCCCTGGGCAATTGGCATTGATTGATGATGCGGCGAAGGATATTGCCATTGTATTTGCGCCCAATTATAGTGTTGGCATCAACCTAATGCTTAATTTGCTTAAAACCACCGCCGCGGTGATTGGCAATAACTGTGACATTGAGATTATCGAAGGACATCACCGTTTTAAGCAAGATGCGCCATCGGGCACAGCGTTAAAACTGGGCGAAGCCGTTGCCGAGACCCTAGGCCGTGACTTAAGTAAATGTGCCATTTACGGCAGGGAAGGCATCGAACCACAAAGAAGCCGCGAAACCATTGGTTTTTCAACCATTAGAGCGGGCGACATCGTCGGTGAACATACGGTGATGTTTGCTGATATGGGCGAAAGGCTTGAAATCACCCATAAAGCCACGAGTCGACTGACTTTTGCCAAAGGCGCGGTGCGTGCGGCACTATGGTTGAAAAACAAACCGCCAGGACTTTATGATATGCAAACGGTGCTGGGTTTGAAGTGATTCGCTGTTACTTTTGTTGACTTGGTGGTCAGATTGTTCAGTAAGGCCCATTTTCATCAGTCAGTAAATAACTATTCAATAAAAATAGTTAAATAGACTGTAAAAAATTCTAGCAATAATGGCTGAATTAGCATAGAATACGCCAAATTCAATCGGCTCACTTTGTTTGCTCTTAATGGCTATAACTGTTGAGGGAAGTGAGACACTGCTATTATTGAATTTTATTTGGTTTGGCATTGGTTCTAATTGAAAATATCAAAAACGGGATAGTAAACCATTGGTTTTAAGCCCGTTTTTTGCTGTTTGGAGGTTCACTTGACTACATCACCCGCGCTCTCTCGTGCGATCCTTCTTCTGGAAGACGGTACTACATTTCATGGTCGCGCATTTGGCGCTTTGGGGGTATCGGTTGGAGAAGTTGTTTTTAATACCTCAATGACTGGTTACCAGGAAATCCTTACCGACCCCTCTTATGCACAGCAAATCGTTACCCTCACTTACCCACACATCGGCAATACCGGCACCAATAGCGAAGACGAAGAATCTGATAACATTTGGGCCAAGGGCCTGATCATCAGAGATTTACCTTTGCTAGCCAGTAACTTTCGCAACGAGGAAAGTTTAAGTGATTATCTTAAACGTCGTAATATCCTCGGCATCTGTGATATTGATACCCGCAAATTGACTCGACTGTTGCGTGAAAAAGGCAGTATGAATGGCTGTATTATCGCAAGCAACGATGCGGCTGATTTAGACGTTGACAAAGCATTGGCCCAGATTAAAGATTTCCCAGGCTTAAAAGGCATGGATTTGGCCAAAGTGGTGTCTACCAAAAAACAGTATAGCTGGGATCAAGGCAGCTGGACTTTGGGCGAAGGTTATTCGACGCTGGCAGTGACAGATCAAAAATTCCATGTGGTTGCTTATGATTTTGGCGTTAAACGCAATATCTTACGCATGATGGCCGACCGCGGTTGTCAAATCACCGTGGTGCCTGCACAAACACCGGCGGCAGAAGTATTGGCCATGTCACCCGATGGCATTTTCTTGTCAAATGGTCCCGGTGATCCACAGCCTTGTGATTACGCCATCGACGCCATCAGCGAATTCCTTAATACTGACATTCCGATGTTTGGCATTTGCTTAGGCCACCAGTTATTGGGTCTGGCCAGTGGTGCCTCAACGGTGAAGATGAAGTTTGGCCATCATGGTGCCAACCATCCGGTGCAAGTGCTTGATAGTGGTAAAGTGATGATCACCAGTCAGAACCACGGTTTTGCGGTAGACCAAGATTCATTGCCGGATAACATCAAAATCACCCACAAATCTTTGTTCGATGGCACGCTTCAGGGTATTCATTTGACCGACAAACCGGCATTTAGCTTCCAGGGTCACCCTGAGGCCAGCCCGGGTCCTCATGAAGCATCCGAATTGTTTGATCACTTTATCGAGTTGATGAGCCAAGCTAAGTAAACCCGCCGAGCAGCTATGCAGTAATAAGTAGTAAAAGAAGAGAGTTTGAGATTATGCCAAAACGTACTGACATCAAAAGCATCCTAATATTAGGGGCGGGACCCATTGTCATTGGCCAGGCCTGTGAGTTCGATTACTCCGGTGCCCAGGCATGTAAAGCCCTGCGTGAAGAAGGTTACCGGGTAGTGCTGGTTAACTCCAATCCTGCCACCATCATGACCGACCCAGAAATGGCCGATGCCACGTATATCGAACCTATCCATTGGGAAGTGGTCGCGAACATCATCGCTAAAGAACGGCCCGATGCGGTATTGCCAACCATGGGTGGCCAAACTGCATTAAACTGTGCACTGGAGCTGGAAAAGTACGGTGTACTTGAAAAATACAATGTTGAAATGATTGGTGCCACCGCCGATGCCATCGATAAAGCCGAAGACCGTCAACGTTTTGATGTCGCCATGAAAGCCATTGGTCTTGCCACACCGGTATCTGGCATCGCCAACACCCTAGATGAAGCCCTTGTAGTACAACAACGAATCGGCTTCCCGTGTATTATCCGACCTTCATTCACCATGGGCGGCACCGGTGGCGGTATCGCTTATAACATGGAAGAATATAAAGATATCTGTAGCAATGGCTTAGATCTCTCACCGACCAATGAGCTACTAATCGACGAATCGTTGATTGGCTGGAAAGAATATGAAATGGAAGTGGTTCGCGACAAAAATGATAACTGTATCATTGTTTGTGCGATTGAAAACTTCGACCCGATGGGCGTTCACACCGGTGACTCCATCACTGTGGCACCTGCCCAGACTCTAACCGATAAAGAATATCAAATCATGCGTAACGCCTCACTGGCGGTATTGCGTGAAATCGGGGTTGAAACCGGTGGTTCAAACGTACAGTTTGGTATCTGCCCAGATACTGGCCGTATGGTGATCATCGAAATGAACCCAAGGGTATCTCGTTCTTCGGCGCTGGCGTCTAAAGCGACGGGTTTCCCCATTGCAAAAATCGCCGCCAAATTGGCGATAGGTTATACCCTCGACGAATTGGCCAATGACATTACTGGCGGCATCACCCCAGCCTCGTTTGAACCTTCAATCGATTATGTTGTGACCAAAATTCCACGCTTTAACTTTGAAAAATTCTCCGGTGCCAACGATCGTTTAACCACTCAGATGAAATCTGTCGGTGAAGTGATGGCGATTGGCCGTAATCAGCAAGAGTCGTTGCAAAAAGCGTTACGTGGCCTTGAAATCGGCGTTCATGGTTTGGATCCGATTATTGACCAAAATGATGACGACGCCCATGCGCGTTTGATTCACGAATTAAAAGAACCTGGTGCCGAGCGTATCTGGTATATCGCCGATGCATTCCGCCACGGGCTGGACATGGAAGCGATTTATAAGCTGACCAAAGTTGACCGCTGGTTCTTGGTACAGATTGAAGATATCGTCAACGAGGAAGGACGCATTCAACGTGATGGTGTGTCAGGTCTGGATGAGGAATTCTTAAGGCAGCTTAAACGTAAAGGTTTTGCCGATAAACGTATCTCTGATTTGCTTGGCATTGCTGAGTCAGAATTGCGTAAAAAACGCCAAGCGATGGGCATTAACCCAGTATACAAACGGGTTGATACCTGCGCGGCTGAATTTTCCTCAGATACGGCTTACATGTATTCTACTTACGATGAAGAATGTGAAGCCAAGCCGTCAAACCGCGATAAAATCATGGTTATCGGTGGCGGACCTAACCGTATCGGTCAGGGCATCGAATTTGATTATTGCTGTGTTCATGCTTCACTGGCGTTACGCGAAGATGGTTATGAAACCATTATGCTCAACTGTAACCCTGAAACTGTTTCAACCGATTATGATACCTCCGACCGTTTGTATTTTGAACCCATCACCCTTGAAGATGTGTTGGCGGTAGTGGCATTAGAAAAACCAGTGGGTGTTATTGTTCAATATGGCGGTCAGACCCCGCTTAAATTGGCCCGTGAGTTAGAAGCTAATGGGGTGCCAATTATTGGCACTTCTCCAGATGCCATTGACCGTGCCGAGGATCGTGAGCGTTTTGTCCAAATGGTGCAGCGACTGGATTTATTACAGCCAGAGAATGCCACCGTGACTTCATTAGATGAAGCGTTGGTTAAAGCCGTTGAAATTGGTTTCCCGTTGGTGGTGCGACCTTCTTATGTGCTTGGTGGCCGGGCGATGGAAATTGTCTACGACGAAGCGGATTTAAAACGTTATATGACTGAAGCGGTGAGTGTGTCAAATGACTCACCGGTATTATTAGACCGTTTCCTCGATAACGCCATTGAAGTGGATGTTGATGCCATTTGTGACGGCGTAGACGTGATTATTGGTGGCGTGATGGAGCATATTGAGCAAGCCGGGGTTCACTCTGGTGATTCTGCTTGTTCATTGCCGGCACAAAGCTTGTCACAAGAGATTCAGGATAGAATGCGTGATCAGGTCAAAGCGATGGCGTTAGAGCTGGGAGTCATCGGCTTGATGAATACTCAGTTTGCAGTGAAAGACGACTTGATTTATATTATCGAAGTTAACCCACGTGCCGCCAGAACCGTGCCTTTTGTGTCTAAAGCGACAGGTGTGCCTGTGGCCAAAGTGGCTGCCAGAGTGATGGCGGGTAAATCTTTGCGTGAGCAAGGCATTACTAAAGAAATTATTCCACCGTATTACTCGGTCAAAGAAGTGGTGATGCCGTTTAACAAGTTTGCTGGTGTTGATCCATTACGTGGTCCGGAAATGCGTTCTACGGGTGAAGTGATGGGCGTTGGTGAAACGTTTGCCGATGCTTATGCCAAGGCGCAATTGGGGGCGAGCAACAAGGTGCCTAAAGATGGCAGAGCACTGCTTTCGGTGAAAGACAGTGATAAAGGCAAAGCGGTTGAGTTGGCGAAGCAGTTAATTGAGTTAGGTTTTGATCTGGATGCCACTCGTGGTACCTACAATGCCTTGGTTGAAATGGGCATTGAGTGTCGTAAAGTGAATAAAGTTTACGAAGGTCGCCCGCATATACTCGACAGAATCAAAAACAGCGAGTACAGTTACATCATCAATACCACTGAGGGCCGTCAGGCGATTGAAGACTCAAAAGTCTTACGCCGGGGCGCTTTGC
>JBLGCB010000288.1:0-8756 GCA_047617105.1 Phenylobacterium sp.
CATATGTAACTGTTTGAGTACGAAAATAACGCCGTTATGGTGCGAAAGATGAGTGCGCTGAATAGTTACGAAAAACAAAGGAAAATAGACAAATGCCTGACAACCTAACAAAAAGCACCATATTGGCGGTAGATGATACGCCAGAAAACCTCGATGTATTAAAAGGCGTGCTGGTACCAAAGTATAGTGTAAAAGGGGCGATCAATGGCCCTATGGCATTGAAAATCGCCGAAAAACAACAACCAGACCTGATATTGTTAGACATTATGATGCCCGGCATGGATGGATATGAAGTCTGCCGTCGATTAAAAGCCAATCCGCTGACCGCAGATATTCCGGTGATTTTTATTACCGCCAAAAGCACGGTCGAAGATGAGAAAAAAGGTTTTGAAATCGGCGCGGTAGATTACATCACCAAACCCATTAGCCCACCGATTGTGCAGGAACGGGTGAAGATTCACTTAACCCTCAAGCAGGCTCAAGATTATCTCAAAAAACAGAATGAAGTATTAGAAATCAAGGTGTTAGACCGCACTGAGAAGATGGAAGAATTGCAAGATGTGGTGATGGTGGCGATGGGGTCTTTGGCCGAGGCCAGAGACCCAGAAACGGGCAATCATATTCGTCGTACTCAGCATTATGTCAAATGTTTGGCCACTAAGCTTAAAAGTAACCCTAAGTTTAGCGCTTTTCTTACCCCTGAAACCATCACTTCATTGTATAAATCAGCCCCTTTGCATGATATTGGTAAAGTGGGTGTGCCCGACCATATACTGCTTAAACCCGGTAAATTAACCAATGAAGAATTTGCACAAATGAAATTGCACACCAATTATGGTCGTGATGCGATTGTGGCGGCAGAAAGAACCATGGTCAGGGGCAGTCACTTTTTAGATTTTGCCAAAGAAATCGCTTATTACCATCAAGAAAAATGGGATGGCTCCGGTTACCCTGAAGGTCTGGTCGGCGAAGCAATTCCGGTGTCAGCCCGTTTGATGGCTGTGGCCGATGTGTATGACGCGCTGATTAGCCGCCGAGTATACAAGGCGGCTTTTAGTCATGAAAAAGCGGTAAGAATTATTATTGAAGGCAAAGGCAGCCATTTTGACCCAGATATGGTCGACGCTTTTGTCGAGATTACCGAGGAGTTTAAGATCATTGCCGAGCGTTTTATGGATGCCGAGGATGAAATTCAGTAGTTCGCTAACAATCCCATCGCTTCTGTTTGCCGATGGACCTTGGCAATATCCCATGCACTGCGGCCTTTAGTATCTTTGAGCTTGGTATCAGCCCCCAAATCGATTAACAGCTTCAGCAATTCAATGTTACCCTTTCTGGCCATATCCATTAATACTGTGGTGCCATTGTTATCGGCAAGATTGATGTTTGCCCCTTTACTGAGCAGAATTTGTAGGCGTGTGGCATTGCCGATAAAACCGGCCAAATGAATCGGGCCATCTCCTCTTTGGTCGACAGCATTAATATCAAACCCTTTGCTAAGCAACAAATCGAGCAATGCTGGATAGTCCTGGTGATGAGAATTGGCAGGGAATTGCCAGCTTAGCAAGCTGAGGTAATTCTGGCCTTTAAACCCCTGATAACTTAAATCAACCCCCGCATTGATTAACAAACTAAACACCGTACCATTGCCTTGCTTCATGGCATAAGCAGCTAATGGTAATCCGTCGATTTGAAGGGTTTTAATCTTGCTGTTGTGGGCGAGCATTAAAGCCACAATGTCAGAATGGCCGTGATAAAAGCAGTAGAGCAGAATTTCGCTGATCAGTTGTGGTTCTTTTTGCCAAAGTGCGTTCTGATTAAGCAAGTTTTTGGCTAAGGTTAACTCATTATTGTGTAGGGCAGTGAGAATGGGATGCTCAAGTTTTAAAGGGGTTGAGTGTTTTGCCAGTTGTTGCTGTATCCATTCACTATAGTGTGAAACCCGGGCGTAATACTCTGTTGAATTGTAACCGCCTTGCAGTTCGATACCTGCTTTGGTGATTACCGGCTCTTGGCAACAGCTAACCCCCGCGATAAATAATTGATCTTTAACGGTGATGAAGGCAGGTCCGCCGCTGTCGACGGTACCGTTGACCCCTTCAAGGGCCGTTGCCAATGGCGGTTTATCAAAGTTAAAAGTCAGCCAATTTTTGTCAGTGCTCTTAACAGTATTGGTGGCCGCGCGGGTGATGTTATCTAATACTTGTTGGCCGGTAATGCCAGTGCCAAACGTACCTTTGCCGACAAAAACTACCCCTTTACCTTGTTCATCACTGGCGGTGTATAGTTGAGCGGGTTTGGCATTTTTCAGCGGCCAGCTTAAGCGTAATAAAGCAATATCATGCTCCCCGGTTCTGTTCGGGTCTGGGTAAGGAATGATTTGGGCGACCGGGTATTGTTGGTCTAAATGACGAATGGCCAGTGGCATTTGGGTGATAGGGTTGGCACAATGGGCGGCGGTGACAACCCAATAATCGTCGATGACTGTGCCTGCGCAGTTATCTGAATAGACCATTGAGTGGGCATATTGTTTGGCTAATGTTTGATAGTGGCTATCGTCTTTATCGTGCCTGATGACAATTGCGTGGCCAGTAAGTGAATAGGTGAGTGCATAAAAGCAGGTGACTAAAAGTAGTAATAATCTCATTATTGAGTCTCTGGTGAATGAATGTGTTCGCTATACTGGAGTGAGAACGGTTGTTAGACCATGTAAAAAGCCATATTTTTTCCATAAGAAAAGCTTAAGGTCACATTTAATTAAATAAAATCAAAAGGTTAACTTTTGTTGTTAAACAGCGAATCAAAACACAAATCATTGCCAAAACGCTTTACATTGGCGCAATTTACCGTGGATGTTAGCCGAGGCGAAATCATCAGCGGCGATAATGTTCAGGTTATTGAACCCAAAGTGATGGCGGTTTTATTGATGTTGGTCGACAGTGACGGCGAGGTGGTATCGCAAGAACACATCTTTGCACAGGTTTGGCCTAATGGGATATTCAGTGCGGGTTCGATTCAACGTTGTATCACGGTGTTGCGTAAAACTTTGGACGATGACGCCAAACGCCAAGCGGTGATTGTTACCCACCCTAAACGTGGTTACAGTTTAAAAGTGGCGGTTGGTGTTGAGGCAGTCATTCAACCTGTCGCCAAACGGCCGGTTAAAAAGTTGGCTGTACTATTGGTTGCCTTTGTTGCTGTTTGTTTTTTCTGGTTGTTTAACTCGTCAGCGCCCACTTTTGAAATCACCCAAATGCAGCCGATCACCGCCACAGGGCAAAACGAGCGCTTCTCTCGTTATTCGCCAGATGATCGCTATGTGGCTTTTATCAGGGAAGATAGCAACAACTCAGGCGATGGGTTGTGGCTTAAAACCGTGGCGACAGAAGCCGAACGACAACTGGCGACTGCCAATGTACTGTCTTTAAGCTGGTCACGAGACAGCAAGGCATTATTTTATGCCGTAAAGAATGGCGAAACGATAAGTATCCAGCGCATTTCTCTGATAAGTGACGCAGATCCCGTTGAGGTATTAAAGCGTGAAAACCTCCGACGTTTTCGGGCGATCCATATCAGTGACGATAATCAATTGTATTATTTGGCTGACGAGCAGGGCGAGACTCGGTTGTTTATGAATAAACTGACCACGGGCGAGCAAAAGATTTTGTATCGCGGTGATACGGCATTTAAACCTTATAGGTTATCTTATAGCAATCATCAGCTGGCCATCATTGGCTTTAATCAGGCGCTACAAACTGATGTCAAAATCCTTGATTTGAATGATTTAACCACCCGTGATTTAGCCACGCTTAAATCAAATGTTTACCAAGTTGACTGGCATCCTAATAGCCAGGTTTTGCTATTGAGCGATGGTCGACAATTATGGCAAATGGCGGTTTTTGGCAGCAGTGCAGGTACGCTAAATAAAATCAATTTCGAGAACTTCTCGTATATTCAATATCCCCACTATAGTTATCAGGGCACAGGAATTACGCTGACGTTAGAAAAGACTGATGCCGATTTGTGGTTATCGTCGCTGAATACACCATTAGCTGTTAATAAAATCATTGATTCGAATAGACTGGACTATGGTGCGACACTGTCACCAGATGCCAGCCAGTTTGTGTTTATCTCAGAACGTAAAGGTTACCCTCAGCTGTACTTACATGATTTGAACACTGGCAACAATCAGCTGATTTATCAAAATGACCAACGACATTTGTATCTCGCCCCACCTGTTTGGCATCCAACCGACAATATTATCGCCAGTGCGGTGAATGATCGCCCGGTTTTTATCACTTTGGATAGTGGCGAGAGTAGTGACGAGAGTAGTGACGAGAGTAGCGATAAGGTTGATGTGGTTGAATATGACCAGGCGCTGGGCCATCCGCAGCAATGGTACTTCGGCGAAAATGCGCTATTGGTGGTCAATTATGTGGGTAAACGTTCAACTTATGCCAAACTTGATGTCGCGACCAAGCAACTAACGCCGTTAACTGATTCGGCAGATACGCAGGGGTTGCTGACAGATCAAAACGAGCTATTGTTGATATCGACCAGGCAAATCGACAAATTGGCTGCTGATGGCAAACTTGAAACTTTGTTGGAGGTTAAGAGTCAGGTTAAAGGCCAAGTTAAAGGGGAAATTATTTATGCGGTTGCTGGGCATGATGGTTTGTATTTGCAAATTGATCAGCAGGATGAAGTTGAAGGCAAAAGTGGGTTATGGTTTTATGCTTTTGCGGGCGGTGGTTTGGTGAAGCAACATGTTTTGCCGGATGGGGGATTTGTGTTGGCGGATTTGGATAGTCGCCATGGGGTTTTGTTGCTTGAGAGTCAGCAGGTGAGGCAGGATATTTTGTTGTTGCGGGAGTGATTTAATTTGAGGTGATGCCCGTTCAAAATGTGGTTTCGTATTACCAAATGCTGGACGGGCGTAGGGTGTATTCGGCTCTATTGGTAGGATGGGTGAAACCCATCAAGGTTGCCGAAGCCCATGGTTTTGATGGGTTTCACCCATCCTACGGTGTATAAATCTGGTAGATCACAAAGCCAAATATTGGACAGGTAACCTCCAAAAATTTGGTAAAATCTATTCGCCTTTATTAGGTGCATTAAGCGATCTAGGACGGGCATTATCATTATATCTTCGATTCAACCAATCCCAACCCTTCTCGAATCAACTCTCTCTCTTCTTTTTGTAATACCAGCAACTGACTTTCGTCGTTATCATTGTCGAGGTAATTTTTTATTGCGATTAGAGTTCGATGGCTTTGTTCCAACTCTGGTGTGTTTTCTAATAGAGATGAGAGGTTATCTAGCCACTGGGAGTATTTGTCTGGGGCTTGTTTTGCGATGTCTAAGCCTGCTTGGTTGATGCCTGGAATAAACTCGGCCTGAAGGTTGCTTGCCTCTATTTTACTCCATAATAATGGATAGTTTGTTTGTTGCTCTTCGATGGATTTGGTTACCATTATCTTCAAAATATAGGCTGAGTTTTCTACTAATGCCTTTAAATAAGCTTCTTGCTTATTAAATTCAAGCAGTTGTTTAAAGCTCATTGCTAGGCTGGATACGCCCCAAACGTTACAAACAGTATAAAAAAGAGTGAAATATGATTGATGTTTATAGGTAATTTCATTGGCCTTGTTGAGCAACTTTACAAATTGATGGCCTGCTTGTATTGCTGTGAAGGGCATGGCTCCGGCAATGGCGTTACCATAGGCGATCCAAATTTCTTTATTGTTATATTTCTCAGCCAACATTTGAATCTTATCAAATGTTGTTTTGATTGGTTTGTATTCTTGTTTTTCTCCAAAATCTATTATTTTAAAAATTAAAGTATTTACTAATGCTGTAGAGAATTCTTCATCATTTAATGAAGGCTCCAATTGTTCTAGTTGTTCAACGAATGGCCAGATATCGGTTGTATCCTTTTTTTTGTTTATAAAGTCACCTAATATAATTATGGTTATATTGCACGTAAATTGCCAAATGTATGTCGAATTTAATGTTTCAGCGATATTAAAAAGCTCTTTGTAGTGTGAAATTACAGAATTGTAATCTCTGTCTTTGCAATTGTTTGTTATTTTTTTCCAAAAACCATAACGAATGGCCTTTTCAATATTTTCTGATGTTATGTTTGGCTCATTTTCTGGTATGCTACCCTTAACTGTTTTAAGTGACGTAGAAAGGTCTTTACCACTGCTAGTAGCTGCAAAATCGATAATAAATTTAAGGTTCAGCAAAAATACAAGTGCTGAAGTACTCTCACAGGTGTGGTTTTTATGTAAATACTCCGCAGCTTGAAGTTGCACTTTGAACTCTTGCGCATTTTTTATGCTTTGTGAGTCATCGAATATTTTACCTAATTGTTCTTTTAGTGTTTTATCAAACCCCTCAGGATCCGCCGAAACCACTGCATCAGTGCTCTCTCCAAGCTCCTCCAAATCCTCCTTTATCAAATCAAGATTCCCACTATCCCCTCGCTCCAGAGAAACCATATAATCATCAATACAAGATTGCAACTGAGGATAAAAATCCTCAACCTTATTCCGCTCTATCGCCTCATAAACAAAGTCTTTACCTATCCACGGCTTGCCAAAAATAATACACTGCCCATCCTCGGCAAACTCTCCCAACTCCCGTGAAGAAAACCAGTGTCGTAAAAAGTTTATCAGCAACCTTACAGGCGTAGCACGAGCTTCTTTGACTTCAAGCACCAAGCGCATAAGCGGTTCGGCAATTTCATAATGGGATGCTCGGCCAACAGCAGTAGAAGCCACATAACCGCCATCTCGAAGTTTTTTCAACTGGGCGGAAGTGGCCTGATGGCTGAGGTGATTAAACTTGGCAATATCGGTCACCAGTGTGGTGCCCTGTTGGCGGCAGAGAAACTGCACCAGTTTGCGTTGCTGGGGTGAAATTTGCAGCATTTTCGCCTGATAATAAGGTGTTAGCTCATCCAACATTTGCAAAACAGCATCAGTAAATTCATCTAACGAATCAGCTTGAATCAGTTGCGAGAAGGTGACGTATATTCTCGGGTTACCGCTGGCTAAATGATGCAACGCTCTGACCCTTACTCGACCTTTTGAAGATTTTAACATGGTGACCAAGTCGGGTTTATGATCAAACTCGGCGATGCGAATGAGTAAATCAACCGCTTCATCAATATCTAGTGGTTGTAAATGTTGGATATCGAAAAAGCCGTAAAAGGGGCTGTTTCTTAAGGTAACGCCAGTAAACAGGCTCTGTGCGGCACCAACTATGGTGAGTTTGCCACTGTTTTGAATCAGCGCTCTGAATTTGTGTTGGCCATCTTTGCCTAAGCCATCAAAGGTCAAATCCATGTTTTCGGTGATCAACAGTAGGGTTTTACTACCGACCAATGTTAGCAATAGTTGTTCAGCACTCTGTTCGGCATCATCTTGGTTTAATTGATATAAATGGTCTATTTGCGGTTGATGATCGCCGTCGGGAAATTCAGGTTTGAGGGCATTGAGTATGTGTATCAGCAAGTCGAGATAACAGGCGATGCCCCATTCTTCTTCTCTTAGCCAAGCGGTGACGGTGTTTTCGGCCAGTTGTGGGTCTGCCTGAATACGATGAAAAAACAAAGATAATAG
Source organism: Phenylobacterium sp. (assembly GCA_047617105.1). GTDB lineage: Bacteria > Pseudomonadota > Gammaproteobacteria > Enterobacterales > Alteromonadaceae > JABSOG01. The sequence continues at coordinate 7,629 of JBLGCB010000288.1, forward strand.
ATGAGTTTTGCCGATGCCTCGAGGGCCAATAAATAACGAGAAATGTTTGTTGTCAGTGGTGACGCTTTGCAAGTGCGCTTCGAGCAATGCACTTAACAACGGCTCACGTTTGACGAAGATTGCCTCCAGTGTGTTCTGGTCGAGCAAGCTTGGGGTATAAAGGGGTAAGCGGGTTTTCATTTGTACCATGATTATTTCCTCAGAGCTTAATCTCGGTAGAAACACCACCACCTGGGTTGCTTTTCATTTTCATGGTTAGCCTCGCAGTGTAATATCAAAGTACAATGAATTTATTGTACGATGAGTTTGTTGTACAATGAATTCATTGTACAACAAATCTATCGTATATCAACCAATCTCACAATCGCTGTTTAATAAAATCCAAAAATAGTCGACTTTTCAACGGCATATGTTCAGTTCTAGGATAAAACCCCCACAACTCGCGATCGGTGCTTTTAATCTCGGGTAATACCCGTACCAGTAAACCGCTTTTAACTTCTTTGTCGATGTAGGCTTGAGTGGCAAAAATAATGCCCATACCTCTGATGGCGGCGTAAAGCAGGGCATCGAGGTTGTCAGAAACAAAGTTGTGATTGGCCAGTGAGACTTCTTCGCCGTTATCCATTTCGAGCACACCTATTTTTTGTTGCGCCCCTGGAATGATCATATTATGCGCCTCTAACTCTTTGAGGTTAGTGATGGGTTTGTGGCGTTTGAGATAACTTGGTGCGGCAAAAATGCCCATTTGATAGGTTTTTAATTTAACCCCCCGATGCGCGGCTGAGTTAAAGTCTTCCTTTTTACGGCAGAATACCAAGTCATGATCTAAGTCTGGGTTTTCGCCGAAGTTCTGCACATCTAACTGAATCTTAACGTCTTTGTGTAAAGCCAAAAATGCTTCAATGTGGGGCATCAAAATCGAACTGCCCACCGACAATGGTGCAGTAATATGTAACATGCCCACTGGATGTTCAGCACCATATTGGGTTTCGCTGATCATGGTATCAAATCGACTGAGCAGTGCCAGTGCCTGGGGTAGAAATGTTGAGCCTGCTTCGGTGAGGTGTATTTGCCGAGTCGTTCGCACAAACAAGCTGAGTTTTAACTGCTTTTCGAGCCATTCTATAC
>JBLGCB010000289.1:0-8746 GCA_047617105.1 Phenylobacterium sp.
AATATCCTGTTTTAGTGGCAAATATACGGGGCATTCATGAGTTTGGTTTGCCCCACCTGTTTATAGGGGCGGCAGAATAAACCTAATAATATCGACAGTCAAGTTAATATTTTTCAGTTACATTTTAGAAACACCAAAGAAATAGCGTCTGATTATTAGTGGTGTCGTGATGAATGATGAAGGTAGCTGATCTTATGACCAAATGTCACGCAGGGGAAGTAACAGTCCTTAGGCTCATTAATGAGTATATAACTATACAATAAGTAGTTAAAGGGTGATTACTTACGCTTTAGAGAAATGGTGTGTTGTTCAAATTGTGTTGCTGAGGTGATATTGCTTAGAGTTTAACTTATATCCTGAGTTGGCCGAAACCGACAACCTCCACGCGTGGGCATAAAAGCTTGCCCACCCTACGTAGTATTATTGCAGATGCCAAATTACCATCAACAAAAGCCTAAATCCAACCGATGTCAATAATCCGTCACCGCTAAACCTTGCTTAAAAACCTTTGTAACCCATTGAAAAATAGCATAAAATAAACTGGCATGGATGTTGTATAACCTAAGCAAATGAAATGAATCGATTGGGTTATCACTATGACGGCAGCACATGCAATTCAACGCGACACAAACAGACCTATTACGGGTATTAGTACTAGCATTAACACGAGCGGTATCGAAGGGTTAACTTCGTTATCTTTTGTCGATGCGCAGGTTCGTACCCACCAAATAGCAACGCCTATGTCATTAGAACAGGAAGCTTACCCTGGTGAGCTGGCTGAGCTAAGAGAAAAAGCAGGGCGACTGAGTCACTTGGTTGACACCTTACCAGCCGGGGTGATTATCCTCGACAGCCGAGGTTGTGTGGCAGATTCGAATCAGGTGGCGTTGGATATGCTCGGCCAACCACTGGGTGATGAACGCTGGATTGATGTGATCAAACGCTCGTTCAGCCCCAAATCAGATGATGGTCATGAAGTATCATTAAAAGATGGCCGTCGTATTAAGCTGTCTATTAGCTCTTTAGATCCCCATCCGGGTCAGCTGATTTTAATGGCCGATTTGACCGAAACTCGATTGATTCAGGAACGTATGGCCCATATGAAGCGTTTGTCTTCACTGGGTAAAATGGTCGCCTCTTTGGCGCACCAAGTTCGAACCCCGTTATCAGCGGCGATGTTATATGCCGCCAATATGGCCAATGAACGCATATCTGCTGAGGCTCGCAGTAAATTTAGTGGCAAGCTGTGCTCGAGACTGCAAGATTTGGAACAACAGGTGAGTAACATGTTGTTGTTTGCTAAAAGTGGCGGTAATCAAGTGGCTGAAGAGCTGTCTTTGCAACAACTGCTCAGCGAAGTCAGGGCGGGGGCTGAGGCGATGGTCAACAGTGCTGATGGTCATATCAGCGTCGCGTTGCCTGAGCCGGATATTCTGATCCGCGGCAACAAAAGTGCTTTGGCCAGTGCGATCCAAAACCTGATCCTCAATAGTTTGCAATTGGTTGAATATGGCGCTGAGATTTCAATTTGTGTTGAACGTGACCCGTTGGCACCAGAGCAAGTCATTATCAGCGTGGCCGACAATGGACCGGGTGTTGACGAGAGTATCAGACAAAAGATTTTCGAACCTTTTTATACCACAAAATCTCAGGGCACCGGATTAGGATTGTCAGTCGTACAGGCCATTGCACATTCGCATAATGGCAAGCTGACCCTAGCGGATGATGTTGCCCAGGGCGCTAAATTTAATATCCACCTGCCCACCATCGCGGCAGCCAATGAACAACAATTATTAGAGCTGGAGGAATAAGCTATGTCAAAATCAAAGATACTAGTCGTGGAAGATGATGCTGGTTTGCGTGAAGCACTCATCGATACCCTTGAAATCAGCGGTTATATTTGTGTCGCTGCCCCGGATGCTGAACGTGCGATCATGCTACTTAAGCAACAAACCGTCGATTTGGTGATTTCTGATGTACAGATGGGTGAAATTAGTGGGCTGTCACTATTACGCACCATCAAAGCGCATTATCCCTCATTGCCAGTGTTGATGATGACGGCTTTTACCAGCATCGAAGATGCGGTGCAGGCGATGCGTGAAGGCGCTATCGATTATCTATCAAAACCTTTTGCCCCAGAAGTATTACTGAATCTGGTGGGCCGTTATGTGCCTGCTAATAAAGTAGAATCTCATCAACCAATCGTAGCCGATGTCAAAAGTCTGCAATTGTTGAAACTGGCAGAAAAAGTCGCTCGGGCAGATGCCAATGTCATGGTGTTAGGCCCCAGTGGTAGTGGTAAAGAGGTATTATCAAAATACATTCACGATCATTCCAAAGTTGCAGATGGTCCTTTTATTGCCATTAACTGTGCGGCTATTCCTGATAACATGCTCGAAGCCACCTTATTCGGTTATGAAAAAGGTGCATTTACCGGTGCTGTCCAAGCGTGTCCAGGCAAGTTTGAACAGGCGCAAAATGGTACTATCTTACTCGACGAAGTCACTGAAATGACCTTGGGACTACAGGTTAAGTTGTTGCGAGTATTACAAGAGCGAGAAGTAGAGCGCCTTGGTGGTCGTAAAACCATCAAGTTGAATGTTCGAGTCATTGCCACCAGTAACCGTGATCTCAAAGAAGCGGTGGCGAATGGTAAGTTTAGAGAAGATTTATACTATCGTTTAAACGTCTTCCCACTGACTTGGCCTGCATTGGCTGAACGGGCCAATGATGTTATTCCATTAGCGACCCATTTGATTGATCGTCACTATTGCTCTACCGGTGGTTATGGCGCTGACCGAGCCGACAGTGCGATACCGCAATTGACCATGGCCGCTAAAGTTAAATTACAAAGTTATGGCTGGCCGGGTAATGTGCGCGAATTAGACAATGTGATCCAACGGGCACTGATTGTTAAAAGCGGCGATATCATCGACAGTGATGATATTTTACTTGAAAGTGATTCGGTAGCACCACTGGCGATGTCACAACAGCCCATTATGCCAGATGGTTCTGGAGTGCTTGATGAATCTCATCAGTGTTCAGAGATCCGCGATGAGCAGTTGAACAGCTGTTTTAAGAGTGAACTAAAATCGCAGGAGCACAAGATGATTCTCGACACGTTGAATGCCTGTGGTGGTAGTCGAAAAGTGGTTTCAGAGACATTGGGCATTAGTCCTAGAACCTTACGTTATAAGATTGCCAAGATGCGCGAAAATGGCATTGAAATCCCAGCTTGATGATAATGGGTTATGCCATTCATTAATGGCGTAACCCAATCAACGCACAAATTTTAATCGCCAATCGTTCGTATTCTATTAGCGTCTATTTTCTGACGCTCACTCCCTCTTCAAAATACCCTTCTAACCCCTTGATTTAACTCAAAAATAACTTGGCACGCATCCTGCTATATCTAGTCTATAACCATATACGTAAAAGTTTTGACAAACGCCGGGGTGGACCATGAATATTAAAGCCAATGCCTTATTTAGTGAATTACAATCCGTTGCCTTACAGGCAGGTGGAAATGTTGGCCAAGCTGCTGAATCAGTACCAAGCACTAGCGGGACTGATTTCTCAGGCATGTTGAAAAACGCGCTCGACAATGTCAACTCAATTGCAAAAGCGTCGGGAGCAGCAAAAACCGCCGTAGATATGGGGGACCGCAGTGTCTCAATGGCTGATGCCATGATAGCTTCGCAAAAGGCCAGTATTGCCTTTGAAGCCACCGTCCAAGTAAGAAACAAAATGCTTGAGTCTTATAAAGATATCATGAACATGCCGGTTTAACCTGCACCTTCATATCAATTCATATAGCGAGGTATTCACGTGGCCGATACAAGTCAATCAACAGAGTTAGCAGTCGCAGGTGGTGGAGAAGTTTCTGCCGACTCGGGACAGCAAGAACAAAAAGCAGGCTTTTTGGGTGGTTTTGGTGGTATCGATATTCTTAGACAGGCCACTTTAATCCTCGCATTGGTCATTTGTATTGGTATCGCTTTTTCGATTATCTTGTGGGCCAAAGAGCCTGATATGCGACCTTTGGCGGCCAAGTTATCAGACAAAGAACTGATCGACACTATGGATTTTCTTGACCTACAACAAGTCGATTTTAAACTGGAAGGTAAAACGGTTCTGGTGCCGGAAGATGATTATAACCGGGTTAAATTGCTGATGATGCGTCAGGGTTTGGAGCAAGGTGGTCCTGGCGGGGCTAGTGCTTCAGGTACTGATATTATCATGTCTGATATGGGTTTTGGGGTGAGTCAGCGTATGGAGCGTGCTCGGTTAAAGTTAAGCCTTGAAAGCCAAATCGCTAGAGCACTCGAAGCATTAAACAATATTGTTAAAGCCAAAGTATTGCTGGCCGTGCCTAGAGAACAAATCTTCGCCAGAAAATCGAAGCAACCTTCAGCCACTGTGGTGGTGACTGTTAAGCGTGGTCGTAGCATCTCAGGCGAAGAAGTCGATTCAGTGGTTGATATCACAGCCTCGGCAGTACAAGGGTTGGAGCCTTCACGCGTCACCGTGACTGACCAGAATGGCCGCTTATTGAACTCTGGTTCACAAGACAGTATGTCAGCCCGTTCACGTAAAGAATATGAAGTTGAACTGAAGCGAGAACAAGAATACCTTAATAAAATCGATTCCATCATGATCCCAGTGGTGGGTTTAGGCAACTATACCGCACAGGTTGATGTGGCGATGGATTTTAGCACCTCACAAGAGACGCAAAAAAGCTATAATCCAGATTTGCCCGCACTGCGTAGTTCAAGCACCAGCGAAGATCACAACGTGGGTGGCCTAGCGGTGGGAATTCCAGGCGCATTAACCAATCAGCCGCCGATGAATTCAAGCATTCCAGAGAACGCGACTAATGGCAGCTCAAGAGAATCTGTAATGCCAGGCAGTTCTCATAAACAAGCAACCAATAACTATGAACTAGATGAAACCATTCGTCATAAAAGCTCACAAGTCGGTATCATTCAGCGCTTAACCGTGTCGGTGGCGATGGATTATATGGGTGAAACCGATGCCGATGGTAACGCGATTGAAGTGCCGCGCTCAGAAGGTGAATTATTGAGTATTCGTCGTTTATTACAAGGCAGCATCGGTTTTGACTTACAACGCGGTGATACCCTAGAAGTGGTGGCGATTCCATTTATCAGAGATGATGTTGCTGCTAAAGCGATAGTGCCATTTTACGAAGAGCCATGGTTCTTGAAAATCTTCCGCTTAGGTATCGCAGGTTTAGTTATCATCGTGTTGATTGTTGCGGTGATGAGACCGATGTTACGTAAACTGATTTACCCTGAAGATACTCATGATGAGTTCACTGAAGAATCATTTAGCGCAGGATTGGATTTGGGTGATGATACGCTGGATATGTTGACCAACGAATTTGATGCTGGTGCAGTAGGCTTCTCACCAGATGGTACACTTCAACTACCAGACTTACATGGTAACGAAGACTTGCTTAAAGCCGTAAGAGCGCTGGTGGCCAACGAACCTGAATTATCATCGCAAGTAGTCAAAGCATGGTTAAGCGAAGATGATTAAGCCTCGTCATTGTCCAGCGCACTTATCTTTCGCATCATAACGGCGTTACTTTCGTACTCAAACAGTTGCATATGGTCATATGCGCCTATTTTCCGTGCGAAAGTGCCTTGTTCTGAAGCGAAATCTAAGCACGGTCATTAGTCACTAAACCAAAAAAAGCATTAACAGCTAAGGCCGCCAATCTATTGGCGGCCTTGTTTATTGTAGATAGGCATATAAACAAAACCCTGTACGTATCCTAAGGATGCCATATAATAACCAACATAGAGAAAATCCGGCCTGCACGACAACAAGTGGTAAATAAAAGATGGCAAATGACAATCGCAACGTAAGCACACTGACGGCAGAAGAAGAAGCTGAGTTGGTCAAAAGCTGGCAAATTCCAGATGTTGCCGATGAAGTGAAGCAGTCGTCGACAAAAACCAATGCGATGGGGCACTCTGTTGATTGGTATTACCAACAGAAATTAAAAGAACAGCAGCAGGTTGAAGTGGCTACAGAAATTAAACCACTGACCGCTCAAGATATTGAAACCATCAGAAAATCTGCTTTTGACGAAGGGTTATTACAAGGCCATGAAGATGGATTTGCCCAGGGGCGTGAAGAAGGCAACGCGCTTGGCTATACCGAAGGGCTCGAAAAAGGTCAGGCCGAGGGGCATGAAACCGGGTTGGCACAAGGTGAAGAAGAAGTACAACGACAGATTGGCGTTTGGCAGACGCTGGTGGGACAACTCTACACCCCGCTGCATGAAGTGAACGAAACGGTTGAACATCAGTTGGTGCAACTGAGTGTCAAGCTGGCTGAGGCGGTGGTGGGTGTTGAGGTAAAAACCAGCGATACCATTATTTTTAATACCCTCAAAGAATGTATTGATGCCCTGCCGCTAAACGAATCGAGTTGCCTAATCAGCCTTAGCCCAGAAGATTTTACCCTGGTGAGTGCGCGCTTTAATGAAGAAGAGTTAACAGAAAGGGGTTGGAAAATCAAAGCGGAACCCGCCGTTGAACAAGGTGGCTGCATCGTTGAAAGCCGCACTTCGTCGATTGACCGGACCTTAAAAGAACGCATCAGTAGCACTCTAGACAGGTTCTTACAGGACGCCAGCATCACCAGCAATGACGAGTAAGCCATGACATCTCCCATAGAACAAGCCCCATTATCGACGCGTTTGAGTCGCTATCCAAAGTTAGTAAAATCTTCTAAACCCATGGCGGCGGGTCGCTTGACCCGCGTGGTGGGATTAACCCTTGAAGCAGTAGGCTGCCGGGCACCGTTGGGCAGTATGTGTTTGGTTGAAACCCTCAATGGCAATATTTCGGCGGAAATCGTCGGTTTCTCCGATGAAAGTATTTTCTTAATGCCCAGCGAATCGATTCAAGGGGTTTTACCCGGTGCTAGAGTGGTGCCACAGGCCAATACCGCCGGGCTACCTGTCGGCATGGAGTTGCTTGGCAGAGTGATTGACGGGGTGGGTCGGCCATTAGATGGTCTTGGACCGCTCAATACCTCAGATGAAGCCAGTACCAAGGTATCACCGACCAATCCGCTTAATCGGCGACCAATCAAAGAGCCATTGGATGTTGGCGTTAGGGCGATAAACACGGTGATCACCGTTGGCCAAGGCCAGCGAATGGGCCTGTTTGCCGGTTCTGGTGTCGGTAAGAGTGTGCTGCTTGGCATGATGACTCGAGGCACCACCGCCAATGTGGTGGTGGTGGGATTGATTGGTGAACGTGGCCGAGAAGTGAAAGAGTTTATCGAAGAAATTTTGGGTGAAGAAGGCCGCGCCCGCTCGGTGGTGGTGGCTGCGCCTGCCGATAACTCGCCTTTGATGCGACTTAAAGGGTGCGAAACCGCGGCAACCATTGCTGAATATTTTCGCGATCAGGGCTTGGATGTTTTATTGTTGCTCGATTCGCTGACCCGTTATGCTCAGGCTCAGCGCGAAATTGCCTTAGCGGTGGGCGAGCCGCCAGCGACCAAAGGGTATCCGCCGTCGGTATTCGCCAAATTACCGGCGCTGGTCGAAAGGGCTGGTAATGGTGGTGAAGGGCAGGGGTCAATCACCGCGTTTTATACCGTATTAACCGAAGGAGATGATTTGCAAGACCCTATTGCCGATGCGGCGCGAGCGATACTCGATGGCCATATCGTGTTATCTCGTGAACTGGCTGATTCGGGACATTATCCGGCGGTAGACATCGAAAAGTCCATCAGCCGAGTTATGCCCAATGTTACCAGTGCTGATCATCAATTGTTGGCACGACAATTGAAGCAGGTATATTCGATATATCAGCAAAACAAAGATTTGATTGCCATTGGTGCGTATGCCTCAGGCAGTAATCCTGATATTGATATCGCCATTCAACTGATGCCGGTGTTTAAGGAATTTTTACAACAGGGAATGACCGAGGTTATCCCTTATGACGAGTGTTTACAGCACTTGTCGCAGGTATTGCCGCCGCTTCAGCAATAGATCACAACACGCTTGTTTAGGAGAAATACATGGCAATAAAACAACTTGAAATGGTCGCCCGGTTGGAGCGGGACAAAGAAGATAAACTGGGCCGTGAATTTCAGAAGGCGCAGCAGCATTTAACCCAAAACGAACAAAAACTTGACGGTATTGAAGAATATCGCATGGATTACGTGCGTCAATTGCAAGGTAAAAGCGATGCAGGCATTAATATCAACAGCTATAGCCACTATCAGCAATTTATCAGCAAGCTTGAAGAAGCATTAGAACAGCAGAACCAAATTATTGACACTGCCAGACAGGTGGTCGGCCAGCGTAAAATCTTATGGCTCGAACAGCAACGCAAAAGAAAAGCGGTAGAAATGTTGGTAAACAAGCATTATGAACAACAGCTCAAAAAAGAAAATAAAGCCGAACAAGCCTTATTAGACGAAGTCGCTACTCAGCGCTTCTTCAAACTCCAACGTGAAGCGCAGGCCAAAAAGAAAAAGGGCGTGCTGGTTTATTAATTTCATCCTATTTTATTCCTTGTAACTGTTCAGCGTGCTTATATTTTGCTTCAGAACAAGGCATTGTCGCACGGAAAATGGGCGCATATAATAATATGCAACCGTTTGAGTACGAAAATAACGCCGTTATGGTGCAAAAGATGAGTGCGCTGGATAGTTACAAAAAAGCTGGCCTACATCTTGTATAACTAAATCAAAG
>JBLGCB010000290.1:0-8734 GCA_047617105.1 Phenylobacterium sp.
TTTGACGGTTGTTTGATGAGATCAATAAGGGGTTGAGCACGTTAAGTGCGACGTTGTTTGGCGAAGCCAACACCTTTTGCTAGACTAAGGGTCAATAAAACATTAACTATAAACCATCATGGAAAATACGCATTTGATTAGCATGTTCATTGCCGCCGCATTACTGTTATTAGCATTTTTGATGGGGTTTGTCGCCAGTCGAACCACTTTGTGCACGGTGAGGGCGGTCGACGAAATATTATTCCGCCGCCGGGCCACTTTACTGTTTAGTTTTGTTCAGGTGATGCTGTGGGTGGTGGCCATTTCTATGGTGTTTGAGTGGCTGTTTGGCCGCTCGGCATCAACTCCGGCGCATTTTGCCTTGCAACCGCAAAGCCTAGTTGGCGGGTTGATTTTTGGCATCGGCGCGGCGTTAAATGGCGGTTGTTCGTTGCATACCTTAATTCGTCTGGGCAGTGGTGATTTTGCCATGGCGATTTCGATTGCCGGACTCACCTGCGGCGCGCTGTTATGCAAACTATTGTATTGGTCGAGCAATGTTATCGATCCGGTTGGTATTGTGGCCACTTTCTCGCTCGAGCAGGTATTAGCGCCCGAAAGCCAACAAATTGTGGTTCTGATCTGCGGTTTATGGATGTTGCTGATGTTGGGGTTTGCTTTATTAAGCCTGTTCAGAGCGTCGCGGGGATTAACGTTGGCGCAATGCAAAACACGTGTGTTGGTCGGCAAATATTCATTATCAACGGCGGCGCTGTTGCTGGGGCTTGGCAATGGTTTGTTATTTGTGCTGGCAGGAACATGGATGTACACTCATACCTTAGTGCAGGGCCTGACCAATTGGGTTTTTGCTGATTCGACCTTATCTCAACCATTATCACCTTTATTATGGTGGCTGATGTTGGCTCTATTGGCGGGCATTATATTTTCTGCAAAGCTTAATCACAGTTTTCACTGGGTCATTAAGCCTGAGTTAAAATGGCTAAGTTATTTTCTTGCTGGTAATCTAATGGGGTTTGGCGCAACGTTGATCCCCGGCGGCAATGACACATTGATTTTAAACGCGATCCCCGGCTTATCGCCACACGCATTACCGGCGTATTTGTCGATGCTGGTTGGGGTAAGCATTGTCTTATTGATTAGAAAAACAGCGCACTCATCTTTCGCATCATAACGGCGTTATTTTCGTACTCAAACAGTTGCATATGATCTATATGCGCCTATTTTCCGTGCGACTATTTCCGCCAAGTTCAGGCCTTGTTCTGAAGCGAAATCTAAGCACGCTGAACAGTTACTAAAACACTAAAAAGGAAACGGGATGAGTAAACGCATAAAAGTACAATTTCCTTCGTCGACCACAGATGCCGATGAGCAAATCATCTTGCTGACGGGGTTGCTAGAAAAACCGCAAGATAACGTTAAAGCATATGTCCTGTTTGCCCACTGTTTTACCTGTGGCAAAGACATTGCCGCAGCCTCACGGATTGCCAGAGCGCTGGTGGCACAGGGTTATGCGGTATTGCGTTTTGATTTTACCGGGTTAGGCAATAGTGATGGTGACTTTGCCAATACTAACTTTTCATCTAATGTCGGAGATTTGGTCGCGGCGGCCGATTTCTTGCGCAGTAATTTTCAGGCTCCGAGTCTGTTGATTGGCCATAGTCTTGGCGGTGCTGCGGTATTAAAGGCCGCTGGGCATATCCCTGAAAGTCTTGGCGTGGTAACCATTGGTGCGCCAGCAGACCCTGATCATGTGATTAAGAATTTTGCCTGTGATTACCAAACCATCGAAACCGAGGGACAAGCCACGGTAGACTTAGGCGGGCGAGCTTTTACCATCAAAAAGCAATTTCTTGATGATTTACGCCAACAAGACACCAGTTATATCTCGAGCTTAAAAAAGGCGTTATTGATTTTTCATTCACCGATAGATGCCACCGTGCCAATCAAAGAAGCCGAAAAGATTTATACCAACGCCAAACACCCAAAAAGTTTTGTTAGCCTCGACCAGGCCGATCACTTACTCACTGCTAAAGCCGATGCTGAATATGTTGCCGCAACCATTGCCGCTTGGGCCGGGCGATATTTGCCAGAGATAGTACAAACCACGGCGCAAGTCGAGTCAGCAGTAAATGGTGGTAATGTGGTGATCAAAGAGCGTAATAAGGCGTTTACCAGAGAGGTTTACAGCGATAGTCACTTTTGGTTGGCCGACGAACCGAGCAAAGTGGGCGGTGATAACCTCGGCCCAGATCCATACGAACATCTGCTGGCTTCGTTGGGCACCTGTACTTCAATGACCCTGAGAATGTACGCCAATCGTAAAAACTTGCCGTTGGACGATGTGACGGTAGAGCTAAGCCATAGCCGCAATCATGGCGATGACTGTGAGCAATGTGATGACACCAACCCACAAATTGAAGTGATCCACCGCAAGGTGACGTTAAAAGGCGATTTGACCGACGCGCAAAAGCAGCGGCTGCTTGAGATTGCCGATAAATGTCCGGTGCATAAAACCTTGCACAACAAGCTGGTGGTGACTTCTAGCTTGGCCTAGTTAGGCTTAGTTCGGTTTAGTTAGGCTTAGTTCGGTTTAGTCAGGCTTGGTTCGGTTTAGCCTGGCTGAGAAAAATCACCGACGCGGGTTGCTGGGTTTGTGGATTCACGGGTTCAAGTTGTTCAACCACGTTAAAGCCATGGCCAGTAAACAAAGCAATCCAGCTTGGTAATGTTCTGAAATACCATGGGGCAGGGTTGCTGAACTCATCACTAAACCCAGCCCATGAACCCGTTCGCCAACCATCCTTATATTCAGCCTCACCACAACCTGACAGCGGATGAATGGTTTGCACTATCAGCCAACCATTGGGTTTAAGCAAACCTGCGGCGTTGTGGCAAAAACTCTCCACCGATTCTTTACCAAGCAATGAAAAATTGGCGACGATAAGGTCAAACTTTTCTGCCATCACCTCAATCGACAAATCCTCAAAAGCGATGGTTTTAAAGCGGGCATTAGTGACCGTTTGCTGAGCATGGGCGACAAGTGCTGGCACCACATCTGTACCCATCACATCAATACCCGTTTGCGCCAATGCAGCGCTTAACCAGCCTTCGCCACATCCGGCATCGAGCACTTTTTTCGGCGATTTGGCCAGCACCGCATCGATGATTGCCTGATTGGTGACGTTTACTCGGCTGGTGATTTCACCGCTGGTAATGGCGTTTATCCAAGGTTTGACATTGGTTTTCCATGAATCGATGATTTGTTTGTCGGTTAATGGCATAAGGGTGGCTTGATGATAGTATATTGGTTTATTGTGCTTGTTGTACGAGGTTATGTCCAGTGTTGGGGTTGCCGTCGCCGGATGGTTCATGGTGCGCATTGCGCACCCTACGAGGAGTTTATAGGATGAGTCAGCAGGTAACCAAACAAATGCTCAATGACTATTTGCAGTCTGTTAGTGATGGTGAGCAAACCGAAGGGGAGCATGATCCGTTTTTTCAGTTGTATCAGCGTTATCTTGAACAGCGATACACCCGTTTGGCCACACCGGGTAAAGTGCTGTTGGTGATTGGCACGGGCAGAAACGGCTCTACCAGTATCGCTGCTGCGTTGCGCTGTTTGCCAAACAGTTTGATTAGCCACGAAAGACCGCCTTTGTTGCCTTGGTACGATGGGCCAAAACAGTTGCAATTTCATCTGCGTTTTATTGAAATTTCCCGTCAATACTTCGAATTTGTTGGCGATGTGTCTCATTGGTGGTTGCCTCATTTAGACACGCTAAGGGCGCGGCTGGGAGGTTTACTGGTGATTCATTTACAGCGCGAGTCTGCTGCGACCATACAATCGTTTATCAAGCTTAAATCTAGGCCGGGTAAATCGTTTAACCACTGGGTTGAACAGCGTGGTTTGTGGTGGACGGCGGATTCGTGGGACCCTTGTTATCCTAACATCCCTTTATCCACTTCATTACCCCAACCGGATGCGCCAGATTACCCACCGGCGGTGAGCCGTTATGTGATCAGCGAATATGTCCAGCAATATCATCTGTCGGCTCAGGCTGATGTGGCGCAACAGGGTGGCCTGACTTTGCAACTGGCCGAGCTATTTAGCGCCGCCACTGAGCAGCGGTTAAGCGAGTATTTAGGGGTTGAGCTAGATTGGCACCATGTACATCTAAATCAGGACGATACTCGCCATTCGGCCTATATGACAGTGTTTAAATGATAACGTTGTCATTTTTGTTGTAAAGCTTATGCCACTATTGATACAACCACAGTGGTTAAAAAATCTTCAACTCAACACTAGAGATATCACTTAAACTAGCGTAGAATACGCGCCGCTGGTTTAGGCTCGGTTTAGAGCATCAGCAACTGTTTTTTAATTCTGGTTTTTCAACTCTGGTTTCTCAACTCGGTTTTTAGCGGTTATTACCGTTGAATGATTAAAATATAGGAAGGTTTCACTAAATGACCATCGCAGCAGATAAATATCAAAAAAGTTGGCAAGAACGGCAGGACTATGCAGAAAGTATGCAGCCAATTATTGGTAAGTTATATCGTAGAAAAGGTATCGAAATTAGTGTGTATGGCCGTCCTTTAGTGAACGCCAACACCATTGATATCATCAAAGCTCATAAAACTGTTACCCATTTTGAAGATAACAAGTTACGTTTACGTGAAAGCTTTCCATTTCTTGAAGCTATCAGTGCGATGAATTTATCTGCTGCCCGAATTGACTTAGGCAAACTGGCTTATGGTTATGTTCATAAGAATGCGGGTGAAGGTTTGTCTGTTGAAGATTACCTCGCCAAAGAACTGGCTGAAGTGCTTGATACTGATGTTCAGGTAGAACCTCAAGATGTGGTGTTATACGGTTTTGGTCGAATCGGTCGTTTGTTAGCACGTTTGTTGATTGAACAAACTGGTCCTAACACCAAATTGCGTTTACGTGCCATCGTATTACGTGGTGGTGATTTAGAAAAACGTGCCAGCCTGTTACGTCGTGATTCTGTTCACGGTCCATTTAATGGCAGCATCACCGTTGATGAAGAGTTGAACGCGATTAAAGCCAACGGCGCTTACATTCATATGATCAACGCCAACTCTCCTGACGAAATCGATTACACCGCTTATGGCATCAAAGATGCGTTGATTGTTGATAACACCGGTATCTGGAAAGACGAAGAAGGCCTAGGTTTACACCTTAAATCTAAAGGTGCTTCACGGGTATTGTTGACAGCCCCTGCTGGTGGCGATATCAAAAACATCGTTTATGGTGTTAACCACAACATGATCACCAACGATGACCTTATCGTCTCGGCGGCAAGCTGTACTACTAACGCTATCACCCCAGTATTAAAAGCGTTGAATGACGAGTATGGCATCAAAAATGGTCACGTTGAAACCGTTCATGCTTACACCAATGACCAAAACCTGATTGATAACTACCACAAAGCCGAAAGACGTGGACGTTCTGCGGCATTGAACATGGTATTAACCTCAACGGGTGCGGCCAAAGCGGTTGCTAAAGCTCTGCCAGAACTTAAAGGCAAGTTGACTGGTAATGCGATTCGCGTACCTACGCCAAATGTCTCTATGGCTATCATGAACTTGAATCTTGACAAAGCAACCTCAAAAGAAGAGCTGAATGGCTTTTTGGCACATACCGCGTTGTATTCTGATATGCAAGACCAGATTGAATACACTTCATCGACTGAAATCGTTTCTTCTGATTTGGTCGGTTCACGTTTTGCCAGCATCGTTGATTCGCAAGCGACCATCGTTGACGGTGACCGTGCGGTACTTTACGTTTGGTATGATAACGAATTTGGTTATAGCTGCCAGGTCATGCGGGTGATGAATGAAATGGCTGGTGCCACTTTTAAAACGATTCCTCACTAGTTTAGGTTTAGTTTTTACATACGAATGCATGTTTACATGCATTTAGGTAGTGCCCGTCTTAAAACGAAGTTTTAGGGCACTAGCTAGGCGGTACACGGATGTGCCGACATTTCAACTTGTTGAAATGTAAGCGTAGTTTCACTTGCTTAAACGCAGCTTCCTCCAGAAATCTCACAGGGATGTGAGTTTATGGACGATAGATAGATATGAAAAGAGGAGGGCGATTATGCCCTCCTTTTTATTGCCTCCTTGAAAGAATAATTAGACCCCTCAGGTCTGTTATAACAACTTAAATCAACCCAAAGAACTTAAATCATGTTACGAAGTGCTGTGATCCACATTGTTGTGTTTGCGATACTGTTTAACGCCGTCAGTTTTTTCAGAGAACTCAGCTTATTGCCCAGCGATGATAATGTTGCCCCCGGATTTACCTTGCCGGTTCTTGCGAGCGAAGCAGTATTTGATAAAAGTCAGCTGCATGGCAAAAACACCGTGGTTTATTTCTTTGCCCCTTGGTGCCATGTGTGTCATGCCAGTATCGGCAATCTTGAAAACCTGTGGCAGGACAAAAAAGACGACATTAACGTGATCGCCATTGCCTTGAGTTATGATTCAGCCAATGAAGTGGCAGAGTTTGTTGCCGATAAGCAACTGTCGTTCCCTGTGCTGCTTGGAACCAACGAATTGATGACCCAATACCAGGTTGAAGCGTTTCCGTCTTATTACGTGTTTGACGAGCAGGGGAGGATTAAGAGCAAGTCGTTGGGATATAGTACGGAGTTGGGGTTAAGGATTCGAGCGATGTGATGGGTTTTGGCTTTGGCTTTGGTTTTGTTAAGGGCTGACGTTACGTAGGTTGACGATTCGGAGGTTGAGGGTTTCGTTAGAGGCTTGACGTTACGTAGGCTATGCGATTCGGAGGTTGAGGGTTTCGTTAGGGGCATGACGTTACGTAGGCTACGCGATTCGGAGGTTGAGGGTTTCGTTAAGGGCATGACGTTATGTAGGCTACGCAAGGGGGTCAAAGCAAATTAGAATTTTGAGACAAACAAGTTTGTCCGCAAAATTTAATGTGCACTGACCCCGTGGGTCGGGGACCAAGACAGTCTTCTGACCCCGTGGATTGGCGACCAAGGCATTCTCGCCCCCGCAGGGTGGCGACCTTTAAAGTATATCCTTTGCTTTACCAGCAGCTTGCTGCGCCCCACAAAAGCGCGCCTATATTTTGGCACAAAATCTAGGCGCGATTTTGTTACATATTAGGATAGTTCGGCCCGCCAGCCCCCTCAGGCGTCACCCAAGTAATATTCTGGGCAGGGTCCTTAATATCGCAAGTCTTACAATGAATACAGTTTTGCGAATTAATCTTAAACTGCTTTTCACCCGCTTCTTCAACGATTTCATACACCCCGGCAGGGCAGTAACGTTGGGCAGGTTCATCGTAATCAACCAGGTTTGACTTCAATGGAATCGACGCATCGGTTAAGCGTAGATGACATAACTGGTCTTCCTCGTGGTTGGTATTCGAAATAAATACCGAGGTTAACTTATCAAAGCTGATGGCATTGTCTGGCTTGGGATAGTCGATTTTGGCGCAAGCTGAGGCTTTTTTCATTTGCGCGTGGTCTAATGTGTTGTCCTTCAGGGTCAACGGAATATTGCCGCCAAACCAGTTTTGGTCAATCATATTAAACGCACCACCCATCATCAGGCCATATTTGTGCAGTGCCGGACCAAAGTTACGTGAACGATATAACTCATCATATAACCATGAGGCTTTGAAGTTGTCTTCGTACTGGGTTAAGTCAGTCGCACCCAAGCTAACTTCAGCACCCGCATCAGTCTCAGCTTTTAACGCATCACTGATGGTTTCAGCGGCCAACATGCCAGATTTCATCGCGGTATGGTTGCCTTTGATTTTGGCAAAGTTCATGGTGCCTGCGTCACAACCAACCAAGACAGCGCCGGGCATGGTCATTTTAGGCAAAGAGTTAAAGCCGCCTTTGGTGATGGCTCGGGCACCGTAAGAGACCCGTTTGCCGCCTTCAAGATACTGTTTAATGGTGGCTTGATGTTTAAAGCGTTGGAACTCATCAAACGGGCTTAAATGCGGGTTAGCATAGTTAAGGTCGACGATTAAGCCCACCACAACTTGATTGTTTTCGGCGTGATACAAATAAGAACCGCCGCTGGTATCACCCATTAACGGCAATGGCCAACCTGCGCCATGAACCACCAAACCAGGCTTATGTTTGCCCGGTTCAATATCCCAAATCTCTTTAAAACCAATGGCATAATGCTGTGGTGATTTGTCTTTGTCGAGGGCAAATTTTTGTAGCAATTGCTTGCCTAGGTGGCCGCGACAACCTTCAGAGAATACCGTGTATTTGCCACGTAACTCCATGCCAGGCATATAAGAGTCTTTTTCTGAGCCGTTTTCGGCCACGCCCATATCACCAGTGATAACCCCTGCGACTTCGCCGTTTTCACCGTAGAGTACATCGCTGGCTGCGAATCCTGGAAAAATTTCAACGCCCAATTGCTCGGCTTGTTCTGCCAACCAGCGACAGACGTTACCCATGGAGACAATATAGTTGCCTTCGTTATGCATGGTTTTTGGTACTACAAAACCGGGTAACTTAATTTGCTTATCTTGACCGGTGAACAAATAAATCTCGTCATCGACAACCGGCGTATGTAATGGTGCGCCTTTTTCTTTCCAGTCGGGAATGAGTTCGTTCAGCGAGCGAGGTTCTAACACCGCGCCTGAAAGGATATGCGCGCCGACTTCTGAGCCTTTTTCGACCACGCATACCATCAATTCTTGTTCATT